>VGLH01000108.1 GCA_016866785.1 Candidatus Poribacteria bacterium | reverse complement strand
ATACGACAACCCCACGGGAACGCGGGCGCTCGCCGACTTTGGATACGTTGGACACGTTCGTCGGATCGGCGAGGAGAAGCTCGACGATCACGGGGAGAAGACCCATCCGGCGCGACGTTGAGTGGTGGAGCGCACGATGGCGTGGTTGGCAAAGTACCGCTCGATTCTGGTGCGCTATGAGGTCAAACCGGAGAACTACCGCGGACTGGTGAAGCTCGCCTGCATCCTCATCTGGGCGCGCATCTGGCACCGGCTCAAAGCCGCGTACGCGGATTGAGATAGACTCTAAGGTTCGACCTTTTGGCGTTTGCGCCGACGACGCGAAAGCCGCACGGAGGCTCTGGCGGTCAAGGAGGAGCTCCGCAGGAAGGCTCCTTGACGGGCGGAGTTCGCGGCTACGCTGAGGCGAGAACGGAACGCCAAAACGAAACCTTCCGACCCGAACGGGACGGACGTCGCGCGGAGCGCGCCGGTTGTCCACAGCCCGCCCGCTGGACAAATCCCGCCGGTCTGATACGCTGAAACCAGGACGAACATATCCACCTATTAGCTGATGTAGCCGGCGAAAGGAACCGTTTTCTCTTGGGGATAAAATCCCCGTTCCGGCTACATCGGAGCGGGGATTTTGTTCGTCCGCATCCCGCCTCCGGCAACCGATCCCTCTCCCTCCCATCCCTTCGCTCTTCACGGCTGTTCGGCATCGGGCTTCCGCCGGACAGCCACAGAGGAGAGAAGCCCTCCCGCTCTTTGACAAAAGACAGAGGGAACGCCATGGAACGTCTGCTGACTGCATACGACGTCTGCTCGCTGTTCCAGATCAAGAAGTCCTACCTCTACGCCCTCACCTCCGAGAATCGCGTCCCGCACTACAAGATTGGCGGTTTCATCCGCTTCCGCCGAAGCGAACTCGAAACCTGGTTGGCGGAGAAGGCGCAGGGGAACGGGCGGCGCGTCGCCCGCGAACGGGAGGCGCTCCATGGCCGTCCGCAAACGCCCCGACCGCGACAGCTGGGAAGTGGATGTCAACATCGCTGGGAAACGAATCCGCGAGGCGTTCAAGACGAAGAAGGAGGCGTTGGCGCGGGAGAAGGAACTCATCGCGCAGGACGTGACCGGAACGTTCTCGCAGAACCGACCCGTCGAACTCCGCTTCCGCGACCTCGCCAAGCAGTACCTCGAATACGCCGAGGTGAACAAGGCGGAGAAAACCTATCGGGAGGACATGTGGCGCATCAACGTCCAATTCCTCCCGTTCTTCGGTTCCCACAAGCTCGCCGCGATCAACGGCCAACTCGTCGAACGCTACAAGGCGAAACGCCTCCGCGACGGCGTGAGCAACCGGACGGTCAACATCGAACTGCAGCTCCTGTCCGTCATGTTCACGCTTGCCGTGAAGCGGGACTATCTCCGAATCAACCCGATGGAGCATGTCGAGAAGCTCCGCGAACCGAAGAGGCCCAAGCGGTTTCTATCGGCGGAAGAAGTCGAACGAATGCTCTCCGCGGCGAAGGAAAGCTACCTGTATCCGCTTGTCCTATGTGGACTCCACACGGGAATGCGACCGCAGGAGCTCTACAACTTGCGATGGGAGGACATCAACTTCGACGCGAACACGATCACCGTCCAGTCGAAGGAGGACTGGGAGACGAAGACGGGCGACTTCCGCGTCATCGACATGACGCCGCGCCTGCGCGAAACGCTCCGGTCGCTTCGGTCGCTGAGCGAAGGCGACTACGTGTTCACCTACAAGGGTCGCCGGATCGAGTACGGGGTTCGGAAGGCGTTCGGGCGGATCGTGCGCAAGGCGGGCATCGAGAACTGCACGCTCTACACGCTTCGGCACACGTTCGCGTCGCACTTGGCGATGTCGGGCGTCCCTCTGATGCACATACAGCAATTGATGGGCCACACCGACTACAACACGACGTTGGTGTACGCCCATCTTTCGACCGAAAACCAGCGGGGATTCGTCAAGAATCTTCCGTTCGCCGACGGCGAAGAGGAGGAGTCCTGAAAAGGGCTCCTTTTTCTCAATGGCACCATTTTGGCACCAGGACGGGTTGATCGGAAGTTATGGCGGGAAAAAGAAATCCCGCCGAACGAGTGTTCATGCGGGTTTGAAGGTGGTCGGGGCGAGAGGATTTGAACCTCCGACCCCCTGCTCCCGAAGCAGGTGCGCTACCGAGCTGCGCTACGCCCCGACAATGCGGTCTCGCTTGGTTGGGACGGGCTCTTCCGAAGCCGTGAGCTCCTCGGAAGGTGACGTGCCGACGTGATTCCGTCGGTTCCCCATCGTGGGTCGAACGAACCCTCCCGAGATGATCATCTTGATCGCCTCGTCCGCGGGGATATCGACCCGGATCAACTCGCGACGCGGCAGCAGGAACACGAAGCCTGCCGTCACGTTCGGCGTGTTCGGCACGAAGACGGGCGTCAGTTCCTCATCGGGAATGAGGTCGGACAGCCCGTCGGACGCGACGAACGCCAGCCGGTACATCCCTTCCCTGGGGTACTCGATCAGAACCACCTCGCGGAAGAGCGTCCGATGCTGCGTCGAGAGCGACGCGATGATCTGCTGTACGACTACATACACCCGGCTCAGCACCGGGATGCGGATCATCACGCGTTCCCAGATCCGGACGAACCCGCGACCGAACAGGGTCCGGGACGTCACGCCCACTATAATAGTGGCGAGGACGCCCAGAAGCAAGGCGATGACCGGGAAGAGAAGCTCCGACCACCACCGCGACTCGATCTGAAACGTGTAGAAGATCCACTTCGTCGCGCGGTTCAGCTTGCCCCAGAAGAACCACAGGATATAGCCGACGACGATGGTCGGCAGAAGCGCCAGCAGCCCAGCGAGGAAGTAGCGCCTAATACGAGTTCGCAGAGCCGTCGATCCCATCCGGTTCCTCACCGCTGCCTGTGAACCCGTTCGGGCGAGCGACTTCGAGTCGCGCCTGAAGGACTCGGCGCGCGTCCGCATCGGTTACGTGAAACACCAGCGCTTCGTACGGGATCGACGCGCCGATGGGCGGTACTCTCCCGTAGAGCTCAACGAGCAATCCCCCGACGCTGTTCACCTCGTCACAGGGCAAGTCGGTTCCCAACAACTCGTTCAGATCGTCTATCGGCAGACTGCCTCGGAGGAGATAGGAGCCGTCGGGTTGCTCGCGGATCCCTTCCTCCTCGGCGTCGAACTCGTCCTGGATTTCGCCGACGATCTCTTCCAGGATATCTTCGATGGTGACCATGCCGGCGGTTCCACCGTACTCGTCCAGCACGATTGCGAGATGGAGTCGCTGGGCTCGGAACTCGCCGAACAACTCGTTGACGCGCTTGCTGTCGGGAACCGCCAGCACCGGCGTTCTCATCAACGAGCCGAGAGGAATGTCATCGGCTCCCCAGTGGTGCATCAGGTCCTTCAGGTGCAGGATGCCGACGATGTTGTCAACGCTGCCCTCGAACACAGGGAGTCGAGAGAAACGCGCCTCCTGAACGATCCCCAGGTACTCCGGGAACGGCGTCGCCACGTCGATGCAGACCATATCCGTTCTGGGAACCATGATCTCGTTGACCAGCGTGTCGGGGAAGTCGAGGATGCGGTGGATCATCGCGCGCTCCTGCTTCTCCAGCACGAGGTCCGCGTTCGAATCGGCGGCAGAGACCTCGTCGCGTTCTTCGACGAGCGCGCTGTCGTCGGCAGTGCTCGACGTCTCCGGGCGTTCGGAGGGTCGATCTCGCATGGCTCCAACCGCTGCGGACACCGGGAAGGTGAGCAGGCGCAGGAGTCGGGCGACTGCGGCGAAGAAACGCGCCGAGCGCCGACCCTCTGCGCGGACGAGCGCGGATCCCGCCAACTCAACTGCAAGGACGCCCACGACGGCGACGGTGGTGGTCGCGACGCCGAGCGTCGAAGCCATGTAGATCGAAACGGCGAACAGGAGGATGCGAACGCAGGTAGCTGCCGAGCGATAGGCGTGGTAGCGGCGTCGCAGTTCACGCCCGACCGGATCGGCATCCGCGTCGTGCGTCAGCAGGTCGGTCAGCGCGTCGCGTCGCGACTGTACGACGACGCTGTCGGTCGCGGCGACGATGCCCAGCGCGAGCCACGATAGCGCGATCACAGCGCGCGTCAGTGCGTCCGGCATGTCGTCTGTTCCTGCCCGTCTCCGAGCTGCTATTCGCCGCGTGCCCGAAGAGCGTCTCGCCAATCGGCGGAGGCGACGATCTCTGCGAGCAACTCCGTCTCGCGGGCGCGCATGCGCTCGTAGTCGTCGTCCGCGTCATGGTCATAGCCGAGGAGATGCAGCGTACCGTGGATCGCCAGGATCGCCAACTCCGTCTCGACCGAGTGTCCGGCGTCTGCCGCCTGGCGTTCCGCGGTCTCTACCGAAATGGCGATGTCGCCCAGTAGGTGCGGGTTCAGCCCGGCGTCAACGCCCTCTCGCATCGCGAACGCGAGCACGTCGGTAGACGCGTCGATTCCACGGTAGTCTCGGTTCAGATTCTGGATCGCTGCGTCGTCGGTCGCCAGTACGCCTACGTCCAGGTCCGGCTCGTCGGGGACCTCATGGCGCAGCACGAGCGCAACGACGCGCTCGATCAGCGTTTGCTGCCATCCTGGGTGCGACTCAGAGTCCTCGCCTGTCACTGACTCAGACGGGGATGGCATGGGGCTCTCGCGATTCATCGGCGGGCTTGGGCGGCGACGCGCCGGACGGGTAGTCGATCCGCGAATGATACATGCCCAGCAGCATGCGCTGGTAGTTGCTCGATATGACGCGCAGATCGTTCTGGGTCAGGTCGCACTCGTCGAGCTGTCCATCGAGCAGATGCTGGTTGATGATGCTCGCGACGTGGTTCTCGCAGTCGCGATGTGTCAGCCCAGGGGCATTCTTGAACCGCGCGTTCGCGGCAGCCTCGATGGAATCCGCCAGCAGCAGGATCGCGCCCACTTTGTCGTGGGGCTTGGGGCCCGGATACCGGAACTCGGCTTCGTTGACGACATCGCCGTGCGCTGCCGCCTTGTGATAGAAGAACCGGATCAGCGACGTGCCGTGGTGCTGCGGGATGAGGTCGATGATTGCGCGCGGGAGTTTGTGCTCCTTCGCCATCTCGATGCCGTCGGTCACGTGCGCGATGAGGACGCGTGCGCTGAGAGTCGGTGACAGCCGGTCGTGCGGATTGGGTCCGCCCTCTTGGTTCTCGATGAAGTACTCGGGCGACGTCATCTTGCCGATGTCGTGGAACAGCGCCCCTGTCCGCGCCAGCAGGCTGTTGGCTCCGATGGCTTCGGCGGCTCCTTCCGCCAACCGCGCGACGTTGAGGCTGTGATTGTACGTGCCGGGAGCGACCGACTGCATACGCACGAGAAGCGGGTGGTTCTGATCGGTGAGTTCCAGCAGCTCCATATCCGTGACCGTCGCTGACAGGTACTCCAACGGCGGCAGCACGCCGGGCACCGACGCGGTCACGATCAATCCAGACGCCAGCGCCCATAGCACGAGGCGCAACATTTCCTTGGTGGCGACATCGCCGGGCAGGAGCGCCACGCCGAGCACGGCGATCATCGTCGCGACCGACACCCAGATGCCGGCGTACACGACATCACGCCGATGGTGAATGTCCGACATGGCGTACGACGCCGAGAAGCCGCTGACGAGGAGCACCCACGTCTGCGGTACGCTCGTCGGCGCTGTGATGCCCGACATCATGCCCGCCGCCGCCGTGAGAAAGACGGTCACGAAGCCGCCCGTGGTGGAACCCATCAGGATGCTCGCCACGGACGCGGCGATGGAGACGGGAATGACAAGTATGGGGTAGTCCACGTCGCGCTGTCGAAGCACAACGCGGGTTCCGAAGTAGAGCAGCAGCAGGGCTCCGGCGAGGACGACGCCCAACGCAGCGATCGGACGGAAGTTGCGGGACGTGAGGCGAGGCTGCGTGCTGGCGAAGAGAGCCGTCAGGATCGCGACCATGGCGGCGAGGAGGAACGTCCCCAGCCAGAGCCCCAACGGACGCTGGTGCGTCGATCGGTACGCCACCGGAACCGACGCCGCGTTGGTCTCCTGCAAGTCGCGCGTCGCCTGCTCGTTGTAGTAGAGGTTGGGTCGGATGAGTGGGCGGCATAGGCTCTCGATCAACTCGCGAAGCGCCTCGGCTGTTTCAGGATCGATCGAGGGTCCGAAGTCGATGGCAAGCACGAGCCGAGTGACTTCGACGATTGCGTCTTCCCATACCAGCGCCTCGCGGATCGGCACGATGCGGTCATCGGGCAGGACGTGGATGGTCATGGACTCCACATCGTGCCATTGCGTCGTGAGTTCCGGATCGAAGTACGCGGCGAGCTCTGCGCGCAGGCTGCCGGCTCCGTATCCCCCGATGACCACGCCGCGAGACAGCGTGCTGGAGACGACGTCTAGCGTGTGCCGCTTGACTGCCGCGAAGTGGACGCTGTGCTCCAGCAGCGTATCGACTTCGACGTCGTTCAAGTAGTACTTCGTCAGCGGGAAGTCTTCGAGTGCTTGGGTGCGTTCTTCGATGGTGAGCCCCGGGATATCGAGGATGTCCTGGATGCGGTCGAATAGCGCCTCGGCTCGCGTGAGCTCGCTTTGGTCGAGCGTATAGACCGGGGTCGTGTTACGGCGTGCGACCTGTTGGGCGCGATCCGTCGCCGCCATGTCGGGCACGCTTCGCCGGAAGCTCGCCGGCAGCAGGACGAACGTCGTCGCGATGACTAGGACGACGCCGGCGAACCACCAAACGCCGTTCTCGCGCCTCGGCAGGAACCGTGCGATGCGAGAGTTCGCCTGTGAGGTTCTCGCGCTGGATCGGCGGGTCCACCATGCGCCAAACAGCTTAGGAAGCCGCATGGCACGCGTCCCGAGGGCAATCCGGAGGGTCGTCGGAGGAGGTCACGAGGACTCCGTTCCAGTAGACGTGAGGCGGGACGGCTGCCCGTTGTCGCTATCGGCGCCCTGCTCATTCGCAGCATACGCTTCGACGATCCGCTGCACCAGCTCGTGACGGACAACATCAGCGGTCGTGAACTGAATGATCGAGATCCCGTCGATGTTGGAGAGCACGCCCACGGCATCCACCAGACCCGAACGCGATCCCTGGGGCAGGTCGCTCTGCGTGATATCGCCTGTGACGACAGCCTTCGAGTCGAACCCTAGACGCGTCAGGAACATCTTCATCTGCGCGATCGTCGCGTTCTGCGCCTCGTCGAGCACGACGAATGAGCGGTTGAGCGTACGACCTCGCATGAACGCAAGCGGCGCGATCTCAATGACTCCACGCTCGACGTACTGCTCGACGACGCGCAACGGAAACATGTCGTAGAGCGCATCATACAGCGGGCGGAGGTAGGGATCGACCTTCGCCTGCAGATCTCCTGGCAGGAACCCGAGCTTCTCGCCCGCCTCAACGGCAGGACGAGTCATGATGATCCGGTCGACGATCCCCGCCTTGAGCGCGGATGCCGCCATCGCCATGGCGAGGTACGTCTTGCCTGTGCCAGCGGGACCGATACCGAACACGAGGTCATACGCATGAATCGCTTCGACGTACGCTGCCTGTCGGGGCGAGCGTGGCCGAATGGGTCCCCGCTTCGAACTCACCGAGAGCACGGGAAAGCCGTCGCTCGGCGACGCCGAGACGGCAGAAGGTTTGTCAACGTCCTCTTCGGTGCGTCGCTCGCTGCTTCCCGTCGAGGTCTGCGCGGCGCGGATCGCCGTGCGGACGTCCTGAATCTGCAATCGGTGACCCGCGCGGATCAGCTCCAGCAGTTCCTCGACGATGTCGACGACCGTGGCGACCGCGTGGGGCACGCCAACGACTTCGAGCGAATCGCTTCGCAGAAGCACACGCGCCTGGAATCGCTGCTCGATCAGGCGCAGGAAACTGTCTTGTTGCCCGAAGAGCTGTTGCGCTTCTGCGATGTTCTGTAAGCCAATCCGAACCGACTCATGCCGCGGCAAGCGACGCCCTTTCGGAGTCTCGAGCTCGGCGTGAGCGGTCTCAGCGCCCACGCCTTCTTGGTAGCCATTCTAGCGGACGCGGCTGGGACAAAGCAAGAATCCACGCCGATCACGGGAATGGACTGTGAGACCCCGATTGATCCCGCGGGGAGAGAGTGTCAGAATGAGTACTGGTCGGTACGATAGGGGGGTCAGCAATGGAACATCAGCAGCCAGACGAAGGTGTGCTGGGTAAGCCGTGGTTCATGGGCTTGATGCTGGTCGTGGTCGTGCTGCTGGGCATAGGGGTCTGGTGGGTGCTGTCGAACCAGTCGAAGATCGCCGACTGGCTTCACAGCGACAAGCCGCCCAAGGTCGAGAAGCCCACAGTCCAGTGATGATCGCATGATCTGCTGGGTGTCTGCCGCACCATTGCCTCGCAAAGGGGCGGCCTAGTTGTTTTTTGCCCTTCCGCCGATGAGCAATGCCTCGCCCTGGTCGAGGATGCGACGCGCTGCACCGGCGTCGCCAGAGCGGACGCGCAACGACCAACGCAACGATTGCGCCAGCCAGCACGGCGGCGCGGAGCGTCATTCGAAGCCGGATCAGGATTCGGGAACCGGCGCGAACCGCATGTTCATCACCCCGGCGAGGCTCGTCGGGTGTTCCTCGTGCGAAATGCGGATGAGGTCCCCTGCCTTCTCCGGGCGGAACCGAGCAACCCGCTTGAACGGCGCCTTGAGCGGGATGAGGCCGAAGCCCTCGGACCGGAACTTGCGCATCGCCTGCTCGGCGCCGGTTCGGATGAGCTGCCGGGCGCGCTCAGGATGCAGATGCACGGCGGGCGCGTTCCGCCTGCGGTAGGCGTCGATGGTCAGATCGTCGCCGGAACCGGGCGTCGTGCCGCGCATGACGGCGACGGTGACGATGCCGGGCGCAAGCGCCTCGGCTTCCTTCGTGAACGCCAGGTCGCCGGACCCGAAGATCGACGGGATGCCCAGTTCGGCGGCGCACATCGCCATCTGCCCGAACTCGCCGATGGACACGCCGTTGATGGACAGGTCGATGTAGTTCAGTCCCTGCGTGTGTGCTAGATGGGCGCAGTCGGTGCCGGCTTTGGCGTGCTGTCCGACGAAGATGAGAGCATCGAAGTGGCCGTCGTCGATGTGCAGGGGCCAACCCCGGGGCCAGCCCCGCATCATCTCGACGCGCGGGTCGAGCAGCTCGATGTTGATCGCGCCGCAGCCGTGTCCGTCGGCGACGAGGATCTCCGTCGCGCCGCCAGCGAAGAGGCCGTCAACGGCGGCATTGACCTCCAACGTCAGGAACTTCTGCGCCAGATCGTAATAGCGCCCCTCCGGCACGCACCAGTCGTCGAAGTCGCGCACTCCCGCGACTGCCTCCAGGTCGGTCATCACGTACACTCGCATGCGGTCGCCTCCTGTGTGCCCATGGCACGGACCCGACTCGTCGTCGCGCCATTCTAGCGGATGGCGCGGCGGCGCGGAATCCTGATGCGTCGTTGGCTCCATGTCGCGTGCAGAACGCGCCTACGGTGTGGGATAATCGACGGACTTCAGGTCGGCGCGATAGGTTAGCTGAGGAGATCAACACCATGCCCGTGTTCCGCAGTGGCAAGGGCTCCGCCTCGAGTTGGTGTGAGATGGAGTTCTTCGAGATCCTTCGTCTCGATCCGGGAACCACGCGCGTTCTGGAGCGAGTCGGCGCAAAGGAAAAGCTCATCGTCGCCGAGGGAGAGTGCCGTATCCGCTACGGCAGCACCGACATCGACGCGACGGGCTACAACAACCTCGATCTTGCCGATCCTGGCGAGCAGTTCCGCATCGACGCGCACACCACCACGGTCGCCGTCCGCATGGCGGGGCGATGGGGCGACGAGGTAGGCGGATCCGGGCTCTTCGCGGGTCGCAACTCCGACGAACCGAAGGACCCCGGCGACAAGGTCGGCTATCCGAAGCGCACGAACTTCGACTCCCACTACCACGACTGCGACGAGTACTGGATCCTGATCGACGGCAGCGGCGTCGCCGTCAGCGAGGGGAAGCGCTACGAAGTGGGCCCCGGCGACTGCGTCGCCACGGGCATGGGCTTCCACCACGACCTGCCGGTCATTCACGAGCCGATCCGCGCGGTCTTTTTCGAGACGACGCTGGAAGGTCAGAAGCGGCTTGGACACCTGTGGAACCACACGCACGGGCCCGCCCAGCCGCGAGCCGAAAGGGTGTGACATGGCGACGATCGCCGTCGTCGGCGCGTTTGACACAAAGGGCGAAGAGTACGCGTTCATCCAGCGGATCATCCGCGAGCGAGGACACGGGACGCTGCTAGTCCACACGGGCGTGTTCGAGGCAAAGGGCGTGACCCCGGATGTGTCGAACGCCGAGGTCGCGCACGCGGGCGGCGCCGACCTCGCCGACCTCCAGGCGAAGAAGGACCGCGGCTCTGCGATGAAGGCGATGAGCGAAGGCATCGCCGTCGTCCTGCGGCGTCTCTACGACGAGAGGCGATTCAGCGGCGCGATCGGCATGGGCGGAACCGGCGGAACCGCCGTTATCACTTCGGGCATGAGGGCGCTACCGATCGGCGTCCCAAAGCTCATGGTCTCGACGGCGGCTTCGGGGAACACATCCGTCTACGTCGGAACGCGCGATATCACGATGATTCCGTCGGTTGTGGACGTGGCAGGCATCAACCGCGTCAGCCGGAGCATCTTCGCGCAGGCTGCAGGCGCGATCTGCGGGATGGTCGAGACGACGGTCGATGCGCCGGCGGACGAGAAGCCGATCATCGTCGCGTCGATGTTCGGGAACACGACGGCGTGCGTCGACCGATGCCGCGAATCGCTGACCGGGCAAGGCTACGAAGTGCTCGTGTTCCACGCCACGGGAACCGGCGGCAAGACGATGGAGAGCCTCGTCGAGGACGGACTCGTCGCAGGCGTCTTGGACATCACGACGACCGAGTGGGCCGACGAGCTCTGCGGCGGGGTGTTCACGGCGGGACCGACGCGTCTCGACGCTCCCGGGTCCCGTGGCGTACCGCACCTGATCGTTCCCGGATGCGTCGATATGGTCAACTTCGGACCCAGAGACACCGTCCCGGCGAAGTACGACGGACGCCTGCTCTACGAGTGGAACCCCAGCGTGACGCTGATGCGCACGACGCCCGACGAGAACGCGCAGATGGGGCGCATCTTCGCGGAGAAGGCGAACGCCGCGACGGGACCCGTCGCGTTCCTGCTGCCGTTGCGGGGCGTGTCGATCCTCGACAGCGAGGGGCAGCTCTTCTGGTCGCCCGAAGCGGACGGCGCGATATTCGAAGCCATCCGGCAGAACGTGCGACAGGGGATTCCAGTCGTCGAGTTGGGCGCGAACATCAACGATCCGGCATTTGCCGACGAAGCGGTTCGGATGCTCTTGGGGATGATGTAGGGACGCGACGGACATCCTGCGAGGAGACAACGATGCGGATTGTGCGGGACGAGATT
Organism: Candidatus Poribacteria bacterium; assembly: GCA_016866785.1. Classification (NCBI taxonomy): domain Bacteria; phylum Candidatus Poribacteria; species Candidatus Poribacteria bacterium. The sequence continues at coordinate 2,462 of VGLH01000108.1, read as the reverse complement.
CGCCGGAGACTTCAGGCACACGTGGAACAGGGGCGACCGATCATCGGCGCGGGAGCGGGGACGGGCATCTCGGCGAAGTGCGCTGAAGCCGGCGGCGTTGATCTCATCATCATCTACAACTCGGGACGGTACAGGATGGCTGGGCGCGGCTCGCTCGCGGGGCTCATGCCCTACGGCGACGCGAACCAGATCGTCGTCGACATGGCGAGCGAAGTCCTGCCGGTCGTCAAGGACACGCCGGTCCTCGCCGGAGTGTGCGGGACGGACCCCTTCCGGCTGATGGGCGTGTTCCTGCGCCAGTTGGACGCCATCGGGTTCTCCGGCGTGCAGAACTTCCCCACCGTCGGACTCATCGACGGCGCGTTCCGGCAGGACCTCGAAGACACAGGCATGGGCTACGATCTGGAAGTCCAGATGATCGCTACGGCGCACGAGCTCGGGCTGTTCACGTCGCCGTACGTGTTCAACGAGGACGAGGCGCGCCAGATGGCGCAAGCCGGCGCCGATCTGCTCGTGGCGCACGTCGGACTGACGACCAAGGGAACCATCGGCGCGCAGAACGCGATGACGATCCAGGAGGCAGCGGATCGTGTGCAGACGATCCACGATGCCGCGAAGGCTGTCAACCCGGGCGTCTACGTGATCTGCCACGGCGGACCCATCTCCGAGCCGGAGGACGCCGCCTACGTGCTGTCGCACACGAAAGGCATCGTCGGATTCTTCGGCGCGTCGTCGATGGAAAGGCTCCCGACGGAACTGGCGATTACCGAACAGGTGCGGCGGTTCAAGAACCTGGCAGTCTAGACGGCTCACGGACGGGGTGAGGTGACCATGCTGAGGCTACTACCCGATGTGGGCGAGAGGCGCGACCTGCGTCTGTCGGAGGAGCGCGTCCGCGAGGCGGCGAGAACGGTTCACGAGGACGGGTTCGTCATCATGGAGGGTGTCATCGCGCCGGAGCATCTCGACGCGCTGCGCGAGAAGATGGACGCCGACCTGCAAACGCTGCTGACCGCGAAGACGCTGCCGGTGAACTTCAATCGCGGGCATCTGCAGCAGGACCCGCCGCCCTTCGCGCCGTACGTCTTCCGCGATGTCGTCGCCAATCCGTTCGCCGTGCAGGTGGCGCGGGAAGTGTTCGGGGGCGGTTTTGCCAATACGTTCTACAGCGGGAACACGAATCTGCCCGGCACCGAAGCGCAGCCCGTCCACGCGGATTCGGGGCAGCTCTGGAAGGGCATGACCGTCGGGCACCCACCGGCGCAGCTCGTCGTGAACGTTGTTGTAGAAGATGTCACCGAGCGGAACGGAAGCGTCGAGCTTTGGCCCGGGACCCACCTGATTCCAGAGGTCGGGCGTGGCGACGACATCAAGGTCGATCCGATCACGCTCGAAGCGCGGCGGCGGGCTGCGCCTCCGGTGCGCGGGAACCTCGCCAAGGGCGACATGCTGCTCCGCGACATCCGCCTTTGGCACGGCGGCACGCCGAACCGATCCGACCGCCCTCGGCAGATGATCGCGCTCATCTACACGATTGGCTGGATGGATCGCGGCCGCCCGCTGCGGTTCAACAAGGGGTGCGAGGCGGCATTCGAAGATTGCGGGTTCGACCCGAACGTCGAGTTCACGGACGAGCCCATCGACTACGTCTTCCGCAACCATCCCTATGACTATGCTGGGTGACATCTCGCTGCCCTCGCGTTGCTCGTGGTACACGCCGTGGAGCATGACGGCGCCAGGGAAAGCTGCGGGATGAGTGAAGCCCTGCGAACGGTTCGCGAAGTCCATGAGCACGCATCTGTGGCAGAAATCCTAAAGAGCGAAATCGAGGCCGATAGGAGAGTCGCCAGATGACGCAGAGAACACCGGTTCCGATTCCTGATGGAGTGCGGGTCGACAGAAACGACGACGACCTAGTGATCACCTTTCAGGACTCGTTGGGCGCACGCGTTTTCGGGGCCTTTTGGTTCTTTCTGCATGGCGGAATGGCGACGGCTCTCTGCTGGATTGCTGGCGGTGAAGCTTCGTCAACACTCAAATGGTTTGGGTGGTGCTTCACCGGTCTCGTGGGCTTAGCACTACAAACGCAGTTATGGTAGAATCGTCCGTGGAGAGCGGAGGACTTCTTCATGGACGAGAAACGTCGCACGTGGGAAGCGGAACTGATCGAAGTACATCAACGAATTGCGCGGCACTTTCGCTGATCCGAACCGCGTCTGCGGGTCTTGCGTTACTTGCGCGGGCTTCTGAGTCCGGTCGAGCGCAAGAATGGTTGGCAACTCGCCGACCATCTGGGAGAAGCGCGCCCTGATGGCATACAGCGTCTGTTGCGCGACGCGGACTGGGACGCCGATCCCGTCCGCGACGACCTTCGGGTTTACGTACTCGAACACTTCGGCTCCGAAGAGGGGGTCCTGATTCTGGAGGAAACGGGCTTTCTGAAAAAGGGGACGCACTCGGTC
>VGLH01000107.1 GCA_016866785.1 Candidatus Poribacteria bacterium | reverse complement strand
ACCGGTGTCCGTGGGCGCGCCGGATGTCGGTCTTGGCAGCCTGTGGAACCGATCCGGTATCGCGTTCTCGGTTGGGGCGGGAAGTCACACGGCGTTCCACGCGACGGGCCCGGGAAGGGACAGAGCGTCGGAGCGCGAGTGGTCTGTCGTCGCAGGAGCTGCGAGGCGTCTGGGCGCTTCCACGAACCTGTCCGCGAGCCTCGGTGCATGGCGCGGATCGCTGCCGCCATCATTCCTAGGGGTTCCCGGCGGAGCGAGCCCGTCGGTCGTGCCAGACGTCCGCGTTGCTCTGACGCACGATACGGTGGCAGGTGGGGGGTACAGCGAGCCGGTGTCCGGGACACATGCCGCCATCGCCGTGAACCAGACCGTCAGCGATGTCGTGAAGACGGCGACGTTCACGGGCGACCTCCGCCGGTACGTCCGCTTGGGCTCACGGACCGTCTTGGCGACGCGCTGGCTTGGGCAGTTGGGAACCGGCAGCACGCCGAGATCGGCGTATCTCGGCGGCAACACGACTCTGCGGGGGAGCGAGTTCGAGGAAGTCGTCGGCTCCCGGGTTGGTCACGGGTCGGTCGAGCTCCGCGTGCCTCTGCTCGATGACGTGGTGCTCGGATGGCCCGTGAAGCTCGGGCTGAGCAGCGTTCGGGCAGTGGGGTTCGTCGACGCCGCCGTCGCTTGGTCTCCCGAACGAGCGTTCCGACTATCGCGCGTCATCGACGGAGAGCGACAGCTCGATGCTCTCCACATCGACTATGGGTTCGGTCTGCGGCTCCACGTGGCGCAGATCCCGGTACAGCTGGATATCGCCCGTCAGGACCGAATGGCGTTCGTGAGTCCGTGGCGGGTGCGAATGGGCATCGGGAACGATTTCTAGCCGGACGAACAGGGAGATGGATCATGCAGCCTCGCACACGCCGGTACGCCATCGCCGCCGTCGTCGTGCTGTCCGTATGGGCTCTGGTGCGTGTGTGGACGAGCCTTGTGCCGGAGCTATGGTGGTTCGGCGCCGTATCGTCCGCGAGCGGATCAGACTATGCGGCGGTCTTCAAGACGATGCTCTGGACTCGAATCCTCGTCTTCCTCGCCGTCGCGACGACCCTCATCGTACTGGGCGTCGCCAACATCTGGATCGTGCACAGGCTCGCGCCCCACTCGCTGCACCGCATCGTCCGCAGCGCGACCCAGATCGATCTCGTCGAGATCGACCTTCGGGGCTTCCTGAGGCGCTTGCTCTACGGGTTGTCGGTGGCATTCAGCCTGCTGCTCGCCTATTCCGCCACGACACAGTGGGAGGTCGTTCAGCGGTTCATACACAGTTCGGGGATCGCGTTCCGAGACGCAGCGGGCGAGCCCATCGTCGATCCGCTGTTCGGCAACAACGTCGCGTTCTACCTGCTGCGCCTGCCCGTGCTCCAGTTCGTGAACGGCTGGCTCATGGCGGCGGCGCTGTCGCTGTCAGCGCTGATCACTGCACTGTACTTCTTCTACGGCGGGCTCATCAGCGCGCGTAACCACGTCGAGGTCAGCCGCCCCATCGGCGCGCACCTGGGAGCGATGTACGCGCTGACGTTCCTCCTCCTGGCGTGGCGACATTGGCTCGATCGATTCGAGCTCCTCTACACGCAACACGCCAAGTTCTTCGGAGCTGGCTATGTCGAGGTCCATGCGCGCCTTCCGGTGCTCTGGATTCTGGTCGTGCTGTGTGCAGTCACCGCCGTTGCGTATGTCGTCTCGATCATCCTTCGCAGGTCGGGACCTGCCTTGCTCCTGTCGGGGGTCTATCTGGGGACGCTGGTGGTCGCCGGCGGTGTCTATCCGCAGATCGTGTCGCAGTTCCGCGTGCGTCCGAACGAGCAGGACCTCCAGCGCGAGTACATCGGCGCGAACATCAAGATGACCCGCGCCGCGTTCGGACTGGACGACATCGTCGAGCACAGCTATGAGGGCGCCAGCGACTTCACGCTCGACGACGTCAGTACGCCCTCCATCGCCAGCAATGTCCGGTTGTGGGATCCGAGACCCCTGCTGGAGGTCTATCAGCAGTCTCAGGAACTCCGCCCCCAGTACGACTTTGCGGACGTCGATATCGACCGGTACGCGGTGGGCGATCTGAACCGACAGGTGCATGTGGCAGCGCGAGAGCTCGACGCATCCCAGTTGAGCGCTGGCGCGCAGACCTGGCTGAACCGCACGTTCAACTACACGCACGGTTACGGCGTCGTGGTCAGTCCTGTCAACGAAGTGGATGAGGGAAAGCCTCGCTATTACGCGAAGGATATTCCGCTGGCTTACGATCCTCAGTGGAACCATCCGGTATCTGAGACGCCAGGTCCTCGTATCTACTTCGGAGAGCGCACGGACCACTACGTCGTCGTAGACCCGACACAGGCGGAACCACGGGAGTTCGACTATCCGATCGAAGGGGAGAACTACGCCCGGTACACGTACCAAGGGCTTGGCGGCGTCCCGTTAGGGACCTATCTGCGCCGGCTGACGTACGCCGCACGGTTCGGGGAGTACAACCTCCTGCTCAGCAGCGAGATCGGTCGCGGAAGCCGGATCCTCTACCACCGCAACGTCCTCGAGCGAGCGGAGCGCATCGCGCCCTTCCTGCGATACGACGCAGACCCGTATCTCGTCGTCGCCAATGGGCGCGCCCAGTGGATCGTCGACGCCTACATGACGACCTACCGGTACCCGTACTCGCGCCCGCTGGAGGATTCCTACCGTCAGTTCATTCGACAGACCCGGGGTGACGCCGCCGCCGTGCGAGTGCTGCCACGGGGCGTTCCGTGGGGCAACTACGTTCGGAACTCCGTCAAGGTCGTCATCGACGCGTACGACGGCACGGTGACGTTCTATCGGCTCGATCAGGACCCGGCTCTCGGCGTGAGCGACCCGCTCCTCGAGAGCTACGGTCGCATGTTCCCGTCCCTGTTCCGCCCGTTCACCGAGATGCCGCCAGAGCTGCGGGCTCACGTGCGGTATCCGCGCATGCTCTTCTGGATCCAAGCGACGCAGCTCCAGGCATACCACATGACGAATCCAGATACCTTCTATCTGGAAGAGGACCTGTGGGACCTGAGCTGGGAGATCTACGAGGAGGAGAAGCTCCCGGTCGAGCCGTACTACGTGACGATGTCTCTGCCCGGCGAGAACCAGCCGAAGGGCGAGTTCCTGCTCATCTACCCGTTCACGCCGCGCGGTAAGTTGGTGATGAGCGCATGGATGGCGGCTCGTTGCGACTATTCGCCGGAAGCAGGGAGCCACCAGTACGGTCAGATCGTCCTGTACCGGTTTCCCAAGGGTGCGCAGATGTTCGGGCCCGAGCAGTGGGAATCGGAGTTCGGTGCCAACGCCGAGTTCTCCAACTGGAAGAAGGTGCAGAGCGCCGATGTCAAACGAGGCAATCTGATGCTGTTTCCGCTACCGGACGGCATCCTGGCGGTGGAGCCGATCTACCTCTTCTCGACGGCAGCTCCGATCCCCATGCTCCGACAGGTCATGGTCGGGTACGTCACCTACGGCTTGTCGGCGGGTCGGATTCGTTCCGTCATGGGCGAGAACCTCGCCGATGCCTTCTCGAAGCTGCTTGGCGATGGGATCGCCGTGGCGCCTACGGGCGATCAAGCGCCCGATGGCGCAGAACCCGCATCAACACTGGTTCCGCAGCCATCGGCGGCGACGCCAGGCGGCACGGCGTACGAGGTTTTCGAGCGCGCGCGCGACGCGTTGCGGCGTGAGGACTGGGCGGAATACGGTCGCCGCATGGAAGAACTCGGTCGAATGTTGAAACGGATGGACGCGAACGCGAGTAGATGATGGCGAAAGCCCAGCGTGGTGCGGGTTTGCACCGACTCGAGCTTGACACGCGGTAAGTCGATGCCTACGATCGTCTCAATGTCGTCGTCCGTGTCGAGACGACGAGGGTCTCAACAGAGGGAGGTACTCCTCAGATGACCAAGCAGGACCTCATCAACGCGGTTGCCGACGGCGCCGAGCTCTCCAAGAAGAAGAGCGGCGAAGTTGTCGACTGTCTGCTCGAAGCCGTCGGTGCGGCACTCGCCAAAGGCGACAAGGTCAGCCTGATCGGCTTTGGCACGTTCGAAGTCCGCAAGCGCGCCGCCCGCGAGGGTCGGAACCCCCAGACGAACAAGCCGATCAAGATCAAGGCGAAGACCGTCCCCGTGTTCCGCCCCGGCAAGGCGCTGCGCGACCGCGTCGACGCGAAGAAGAAGTAGCGCCGCCACTTCGGTGAGAGTTCCACCCCCCCGCGACGGAGTTGTTCCGCAGGCTCCGAGCGGGGGTTCATCGTGTTCGGTCGCGGGAAGCCGTCTTGTTGGGATGGACGGCGTAGATGTCGGACGTTCGGAACCGCCGGACGCGTGTGTTGACCATCGCCCGGACGTGGAGATCATCGCCCTGGACGACCATCGAGTCGATGGCATCCGGCAGGAAGAAGAGCACGCGCTGAGCCAGTCCCAGCAGTCCAGAGCTACGACCGCCGACGCCGTGGATCGACGCCAAGCCGAAGCCATCCGATCCGTAGACCACGTCGCCGTCGACCACAGACACGGTCGTGGGGCTTCCGCTCCGCCAGGGGCTGCGGTAGGAGATGGTGCGACCGACCCCGATACGGAGTGTGGCGTCGAGCACCTCCTTGGGGAACCGGTGGTCGTAGCTGCGACCATACAGCGCCACGAACCGGCATTGCAGGTTCGGGTCGGGGCGCGCGTCCGGGACGTAGGCGAACAGCTCCAGGTCATCGATCGGCATAGCGAGCCCGATGGAGAGGTCCAAGTCGCGCACGGCGCGCTGTACGATGCGTCCGTCCATGTAGAACAGCACGCCGGTCCGCCGCACCGTCCTGCCGACCAGAGCCAGAGCCTCTAGGATCGTCAACTCGTCGCGCGCGCAGGCGGCGAAGAACTCGCGCACGTCCTGCATCCGCATCTGGACGGCGGGAGCTCCGTTACCGCCGAGGAGGTCTGCGATGGTCGGGTCGACGCGGAGCGGTTGCTCTTCGTTGGACTTGCGTCTCAGGATGGCGACCACGTGCTCGCGGAACGTCGGATAGGGAGCCAACGCCGGGTCGGTGTGGGCGTCAGCGATCAGCGCATCAGCCAGTTGGCGCGCGCTCGTGGCACGCGGAGTCTGTCCCGACGCGACGGCTGCGCATGCCGTCGAGAGCAGCGCGATAAAGGCTAGTATCGATCGTCGGGGCTGTCGCATCGCTCGACCCGATCAACCCACCGTTCCAAGCTTATCCACCAGCGTCTGCCGGATTTCGTCCGGGTGCTCGAGCTGCATCAGCGCCATCCTCAGGTCGGAAGCATCTCGGAATCCGCTGACATACCCTCGCAGATGCTTCCTAGTCTGTTTGACGCCGCGTCGTCCCTTCAGGATGTATGCAAGTGACACATGGTCGAGATAGATGGCGATTCGCTCGTCTATCTCCGGCTCGGGCTCAGGCGTTCCGTGAGCCAGGATCGCGGCTGCCTGGCGGAAGACCCATGGCTTCCCGATGGCGCCACGACCGACCATGACCGCGTCGACACCCGTCTCCGCCAACATTCGGACGGCGTCGTCCGCCGACACGACATCGCCGTTCCCGATGATGGGAATGGACGCGGCTTCCTTCGCGCGACGCAACCATGCCCAGTCCGCGTTGCCCTTGAACATCTGCTGGCGCGTTCGGGCGTGGATCGTCAGCGCCCGCATGCCGGCACGCTCCATGCGCGCGACCGTGTCGAGGATCGTGATGTCGCGGTCGTCCCACCCGAGACGCGTCTTGGCGGTGACCGGTATATCGAACGCGCGCGCGGCGTCTGCCACTGAGGCTGCCAGTTCTTCCATCAGGTCTGGGAACCGCAGCAGTCCCGATCCAGCGCACGAGCGCCGGTCGCCGCCTGCCACACGCTTCACCGGACAACCGAAGTTGATGTCGATGATATCGGGCTGCAACGATGCCGCAGCGACCGCCGCCTTCGACATGCTATCTGCCCGGTTCCCGTAGACCTGGATTCCGATGGGACGCTCGTCCTCGCTGAACGCGAGCTTGGGCTTCATCGCAGGGATATTGCGGACGATGGCTTCGGCGGGCACGAACTCGGTGTAGACGACTACCGCACCCATCCGCTTGCAGATGAGGCGGAACGCCTGATCCGTCACGTCCTCCATCGGGGCGAGTAGAACACCGCGCTCGATGTGCAGCTTGCCCAAGTTCATCCCGGTGCTCCAGTGTCGATACCGTGTCCATAAACGATAGACCGCCGTCGCGAGTCCATCAAGCAGATCGACACGAGGATAATCAGACCTATTCGGTCGGGATTACGCTCTCATGGCGATATTACTTGACGCAATCTATCGACAATTGCTAAGCTTGGTTCCGGCAGGAGCTTGCAGCGCGGGACGAGGAGAACAACGGCTGGAACCGCGATCCACGAGCGTGGCAACGACCCGCGATCTCAACGCGAACGAGAAGGAGACACGAATGCCCGGTGTGTACGGCGACAACTCGCTGGCTATCGGCAACACGCCGCTCGTCCGTCTAAACCGGATCACGGACGGGGCGAAAGCCACGGTCCTTGGCAAGATCGAGGGAAGGAACCCCTCGTACAGCGTCAAGTGCCGCATCGGTGCGTCGATGATCTGGGACGCTGAAAAGAGCGGGCGGATCGGGGATCACACCGAGATCATCGAACCGACCAGCGGAAATACAGGCATCGGACTGGCATTCGTGTGCGCCGCGCGCGGGTATCGGCTCACGCTGACGATGCCTGAGACGATGAGCCTCGAGCGTCGGCGCGTGCTCGAGTTCTTCGGTGCGAACCTGATCCTGACGCCGGGCCCAGAAGGCATGTCCGGCGCGGTTCGGCGCGCGACGGAGCTCGCCGAGAGCGACCCGGATCGGTACTTCATGCCCCAGCAGTTCAAGAATCCGTCGAATCCTGCGATCCACGAACAGACGACGGGGCCCGAGATCTGGCAGGACACCGACGGCGCGGTCGATGTGTTCGTCTCCGGCATCGGGACGGGTGGGACGATCACGGGCGTCTCGCGGTTCATCAAGCACACCCAAGGGAAGCCGATCGTGTCGATCGGCATCGAGCCGGCCAACAGCCCGATCCTGACGCAGCATCTGTCCGGTCAGCCGCTGAAGCCGGGCCCGCACAAGGTGCAGGGCATCGGCGCAGGCTTCATCCCAGACACGCTCGACCTGTCGGTGGTGGACCAGGTGGAGCTGATCGAGGACGGCGAGGCGGTCGCGATGGCGCGGCGCTTGGCGAGGGAAGAGGGCATCCTCTGCGGGATCTCATCGGGCGCTGCGGCGGCGGTCGCGGCTAGGGTGGCTCGGCGCCCGGAGTTCGAGGGCAAGACGATGGTGGTCGTCCTGCCCGACGCCGGGGAGCGCTACCTGTCGAGCGTGCTGTTCCAGGACTCCCCGGCGTAGAGCGTGCGTTCGTGCTGCGAACCCCTATCAGGGAGGCGATGAGAGCCTATTGAGGCGTTCGGTCTGTCGATAGCGTCGACGCAATGCCACACGAACCGACGAGAACGAAGGCTGGAAACATAATGAGCGATCTCGGAGTATCGACCATCGCGTTGCACGGAGGGCAGTCCCCCGATCCCGCGACGAACGCGCGCGCCGTTCCGATCTACCAGACGACCAGTTACGTCTTCGACTCGACGGACCATGCGGCGAACCTGTTCGCCCTCCGCGAGTTCGGGAACATCTACACGCGGCTAATGAACCCGACGACCGACGTGTGGGAGAAGCGCATCGCCGCGCTCGAAGGGGGGTCCGGCGCGCTCGGAACTTCGAGCGGCATGGCGGCGATCATGCTGGCGATCACGAACGTCGCTCAGGTCGGGGACCATATCATCACGTCGGCATCGCTTTACGGCGGAACCGAGACGTTCTTCCGCTACACGCTGCCACGCTTCGGCATCGAGACGACGTACATCGACGACATGACGCCGGATAGGGTGAAAGCCGCCATCAAGCCGAACACCAAGCTGGTCTTCGGCGAGTCTATCGGGAACCCGAAGGGCGACGTGCTCGACCTTCAAGGGATCGCGGATGCGGCGCACGCCGAGGGCGTGCCGTTCTTCATCGACAACACCTTTGCGCCGGTTCTGTGCAAGGTGTTCGACTACGGCGTGGACATCTCGATCCATTCATGCACGAAGTGGATCGGCGGACACGGCACGTCCATCGGCGGCGTCATCGTGGACAGCGGCAAGTTCGACTGGTCCACCGGTCGGTTCCCCGAATTCACGACGCCCGATCCGAGCTACCATGGCATCGTGTATTGGGACGCTCTCGGGAACGTGCCGGGGATGGGGAACGTCGCGTTCATCATCAAGGCGCGGGTCCAGGGCATGCGGAACATGGGCATGTGCGCGAGCCCGTTCAACGCGTTCCTGTTTCTTCAGGGACTGGAGACGCTGCCGCTCCGCATCCAGGCGCACAGCGCGAATGCCCTGGCGCTTGCCCACTGGCTGAAGGCTCACCCGAAGGTCGCGTGGGTCAACTACACCGGCTTGGAGGAGCATCCGTACCACGCGCAGGCGAAGCGCTACCTCAAGGGCGGGTTCGGGTCGGTGTTCGGGTTCGGCATCCGCGGAGGGTATGAGGCGGCGCGCAAGTTCATCGACTCGGTGAAGATGGCGAGCCATCTCGCCAACGTCGGCGACGCCAAGACGCTCGTGCTGCATCCTGCGTCGACGAGCCACTCGCAGTTGTCCGAGGAAGCTCAGCGCGCCTGCGGTCTCAGCCCCGAGTTCGTCCGCGTGTCGGTCGGTCTAGAGAACGTGGAAGACATTCAGGCGGACTTCGACCAGGCGTTCAACGCCTAGTCCAGTCTCGGCTACTCCCGCGTCCGCGGAGCTCGTGAATGGCGCTCCGCGGACGCCTGGCGCGCGATGGATATCACACTCGTCCAGACCGAGTTCCTGACGCTGTCACTGCCTGCTGACGGGTTCGAGCTCGTCAACGGCGAACGGCTCCATGAGATCACCATCGCCTATGAGGCGTACGGAATCCTCAACGAGGATCGGTCCAACGCGATCCTCATCTGCCACGCGCTGACGGGCGACGCGCACGCCGCCTTCCGTCACACGCCGGACGACCGACACCCCGGATGGTGGGACACGCTGATCGGGCCCGGGAAGGGCATCGACACCGACCGCTTCTATATCATCTGCCCGAATATCCTCGGAGGATGCAAGGGCACGACGGGTCCGAGCTCGGTGAACCCGGTCACGGGTCGGCGGTACGGCACGGACTTCCCCCTCGTCAGCGTGCGCGACACGGTCCGAGTGGAACGCCTCTTCCTCGAACAGCTCGGTATTCGGGAGCTCTACGGCGTTGCCGGAGGCTCCCTTGGCGGGATGCGAGCCCTGGAATGGGCGGTCGCCTACCCGGAGTTCGTCCGACGCTGCCTTTGCATCGCGTCGTCGGCGAACCTGACGCCGCAAGCGCTTGCGTGGGACATCATCGGACGGGAGGAGATCGAGTCGGACCCCAACTTCCGGGGTGGGCACTACTACGACGACGATGCCCAGCCGCACGAAGGGCTCTCGAGCGCGCGCAAGATCGGTCATGTGACGTACCTGTCGGCGATGTCGATGGAGCGCAAGTTCGGACGGGAGCTCCAACCGGGACCAGCCACGGAGGGCGTGAGCAAGTTCAGCACGAGCTTTCAGGTCGAGTTCTACCTGGATCATCAGGGCGAAGCGTTCATACGCCGATTCGACGCCAACTCGTACCTGTATATCAGCCGGATGATGGACCTCTACGACCTGGAGGCGGAACACGGCGACCTGCGTTCGGCGCTGAGGCAGACGCAATCGCGGTTCCTCGTCGTGTCGATCACGTCGGACTGGCTGTTCCCGCCGTCCCAGCAGTTGGAGATCGTGTCGGCTCTCCTGGCTGAGCGCAAGCAGGTCAGTTACTTCCAGATGGACTCGCCCTATGGTCACGACGCGTTCCTGCTGGAGAGCGAGGAGCTCTCCGAGGGCGTCTTCGCGTTCCTGAACGGCACGGCGCCGGAGCCCTCAGAGGAACCGCTGAACCGCCGCGACTTTGAGGTCATCCGCGACATGATCCCGTCGGATGCCCACGTGTTGGACGTGGGCAGCGGCGATGGCAGCCTGATGCTCGCCTTGCAGCGGTCCAAGGGCGTTACGGGTGTCTGTGTGGATTATCAGTTCGCCAAGGTGGTGCGCTGCATGCGCAAAGGTCTGAGCGCTCTGCAGCTCGACGCCGACACCAGCCTGGGCATCATCTCGACGGACGCGTTCGACGTAGCGCTCCTGAACCAGACGATCCAACAGCTTCACAGCGCGCTGGGAACGATGAAGCAGATACTGCGCATCGCGCCGACGGGGGTCGTCGGGTTCCCCAACTTCGCATGGCATCGTCATCGCGCCTCACTGTTCTTCCGCGGCAAGCTGCCCAAGTCGCCGTCGCTGCCCTACGAGTGGTACGACACGCCGAACATCCACGTCGTTACGGTCCGGGACTTCATCGAGCTCTGCAATCGAAACGCAATACGAATCGTGCGCCTGGAGTGCAGTTCGGACAGCCGCCTCGGGCGCGCCATGCTGGCGCTCGGTTTCCGCAATCTGGGCGCCGAGCGAGGGCTGGTCCAGATCGCCCGAGCCGAGGGCGGTTCGACGTGACGCTGCCCGCGTCGTCGTTGACTTTTCGTCTCGCAGAACGATATCGTTCCAGTTGACTACCGGCGCGTCGTCCCACCGACGCAGCCGTCCCGGCGGCACGTGTTTCCACATCCGTGGCTCGGAGGGTCGCGACGATGCTATCTCTGTCCCGAAAGGCGCTACGAGTCGAGCCATCCGCAACGTTAGCCATCGACGCGAAGTACAAGCAGATGCTCGCCGACGGCGAGGACGTTGTCGGCTTCGGCGCGGGCGAACCGGACTTCGACACGCCCGACGCGATCAAGGACGCCGCGAAGAAGGCGCTCGACGCGGGGTTCACCAAGTACACGCCGGCGTCCGGCACGCCGGAGCTCAAGCAGGCAATCGTCGAGAAGTTCCAGCGCGACCAAGGGCTCACCTACAAGCCCGGTCAGGTGATCGTCTCGTGCGGCGGCAAGCACGTCCTCTACAACATCTTCCAGGCGATCTGCGACCCTGGTGACGAAGTCATCTTCGCCGCCCCCTACTGGGTCAGCTACATCGAGATGGTGAAGCTCGCGGACGGGACGCCCATCGTCCTGCCGACGACCGCCGACGACAACTACACGATGACGGCGGATTCCATCCGCGCCGCTGTGACCCCACGCACGACGGCGATCATCGTCAACAGTCCGAGCAATCCGACGGGCACGATGTACTCGAAGGAGCAGCTCGAAGCGATTGCCGACCTCGCGCTGGAGAAGCAGTTCTACGTCATCACCGACGAGATCTATGAAGCGCTGCTCTACGACGGAGCCGCGTTCCACTCCATCTCCAACCTGCGACCGGGCATGCAGGACTTGGCGATCATCGTGAACGGATGCTCGAAGGCGTACTCGATGACCGGCTGGCGGATCGGCTACGCGGCGGGCCCGGCGGACGTCATCAAGGCGATGGGAGACATCCAGAGCCACAGCACGTCTAACCCGACGTCAATCGCCCAGAAGGCGGCATATGCTGCTCTGACAGGCTCCCAGGAGCCGGTCGAGACGATGCGCGTCGCGTTCGAGAAACGGCGCGACCTCATCTGCGACCTGCTCGACGCGATCCCCGGCGTCACCTACGCGCGTCCGCAAGGCGCGTTCTACGTGTTCCCGGACGTGTCGGCGCACTACGGTCGGACGCTCGGCGGCAAGAAGATCGCCGACTCGTTCGCGATGGCGGACTACCTCCTTGCAGACGGCAAGGTGGCTGTCGTCCCCGGCGGAGCGTTCGGTGACGACAAGTGCTTCCGGCTCTCGTTCGCCACGTCCGAGGAGAAGATTGAGAAGGGCTTGACACGTATCCGTCAGGCGCTCGCCTGACACGACATAGGGCTCAACTGTGGCATACGTACCGGCGGCGGAGGCACGAGATGATCGCCATCAGGTGGCGGTCGAGGACTATCGGCACTATCACGCCCAGGGGTTCCTCATCGTCCGAGGGCTCGTCCCGGACGCGGACGTCCAGGCGATGCTCGAGCACGGCATGGGTATCCTCGACGGGAGCGTGTCCCTGCCGAACGTCCCAACTCCGCCGCCGGGGGCGACGCGCGACGAACTCCTCCGCCGCTTCTCGCGCATCCACATGCTCCACCGCACCGACGCGATGCACGAGCAGTACCTGCTCCACCCGAAGATCCTAGACGTCCAGGAGGCGTTGATCGGGCCCGACGTTCTCTGCCTCCAGACGATGCTCTTCTTCAACGCGCCGGGCATGGGCGGTCAGGGATGGCATCAGGACTCAGCCTACATCACCGTCTACCCCGACACGCTGAACGGCGCTTGGCTGGCGCTGGATCGCGCGGACGAGGAGAACGGCTGCCTGTGGGTCGTGCCGGGTTCTCACCACGAGCCGATCTACCCGCCCGGCGGAGAGAGCCGTGTCCACGCGGCGGGAGCCTTTTCCGATCTGGAGCGAGTTGACCACATCAGCCACCTCGACGACGAGGTGAACACGCTGACGCGCGTCGTGCGCAAGTATGCGCCTGCGATCCCCGTCGTGCTGGATCCGGGCGATGTCGTCTTCTTCGACGGGCACCTGCTCCACCGCTCGCACCCGAATCGCGCCGAATCCCGATGGCGACGCGCCTTCGTGTGCCACTACTCAAACGCCCGCTCGTGGGTTCCGTGGAACCATGGAGCGCCCTACGAGGGCGAAACCGCCAACTACCTGCACATCCTCGGGCGAGGAACGACCCACCTGCCCTACTCGGATCGCCACTTCCCAGCACTCGGAACCAGGACGAGCTCTCGCAGCAGGCGCAAGCGTACGTCGGCGTAGCTCGCGGCGGTGGGCAGCACCACGCATGTCGTGTCGGCGTTCACGACCCAGGTTTCGTCGCGTCTTGGGTACGGCGGCGGCTGGTTGCGCTGTCAGGTGCGATGACTGGAGCGGGAAACGGGATTCGAACCCGCGACCCTCAGCTTGGGAAGTTTACGGCACAGGTTTGAACCGGTTGTATCTGAATCGCATGCGTTTAGTGCTGGTGCGGGTTTGCGCCATATGCGACTTCGAACCGTTGTGCGCCGTTTCGACCCATTTTGAAAGGGTTGTTTCCCCAGGATTACCCCCATCGATACGACCGCTCTACGCGATCTGTCCTACCACACAGGTTGCACGGGAAACGCATCAAGCGCACCTGCTCCCGAAGCAGGCAGCCATCCTTCGGAACGGTTCGGGATAGTTCGGTTTGTTCAGTATTTATGCAGGTTTGGCGGTATGGCGCTTCAGGATGATTCGCCCCGTTTCGGGGCGGTTTTGGATGGTCTATGACACCAAAATGACACCGCTGATTGCCAATTCTTGGTTGAATCAGTTCCGATACGACAATCGAACGGCTGAAGTCAGTGACCGCCAAACTCCGGATTTGCTCTGCTACGAAAAGAACAGGCGTTGATACCAATCGAACTGCTCATCACAGTACGCTGCATCTTCTATAAGGTCTGCGCCCTCGTGGCGTAACTTTCTGTTCCTTCTCGCCTCTCCGGAGAATGACAAGAGATTGAAGCTACCTCCAAACGTGAATCGGTTATCGCAAATCAACCGTTTCTCATGGCTCCGCTGTAGGTCCCGATAGATGAAGCACTCAGGAAACTCGTTCTTCAATCTTTTGAAGACATTTTCGGCTT
Organism: Candidatus Poribacteria bacterium; assembly: GCA_016866785.1. Lineage (NCBI taxonomy): Bacteria > Candidatus Poribacteria > Candidatus Poribacteria bacterium. Next base: position 317 of record VGLH01000107.1, on the reverse strand, counting down.
CGAGCCAGCCTGGTTGCGCTCGTTGGTCCTCGCCACGCCGACTTTCTTTATCGAAACCGTAGCCTATCCAGACGCGCACGCCTCGATTGAGAGCGTTCCTCAAACTCGTTTCAAATTGCTCATTGACAACGTCCGATGAGATAAAACCTGAAAGGATTAGGAGACGTTCGCGCGCTGTTTCGATTGCCTCTCTGAATTTTGCACGAATCTCGGGCGTCCAAAGAAACTTAACCTTTCGTGAGTCGCGTTCTGCCGCGATCTGGGCATTTTCTCGTTCGAGGAATCGGATCCGTTCGGCTTGTACGTGACGAGTATCA
>VGLH01000106.1 GCA_016866785.1 Candidatus Poribacteria bacterium | reverse complement strand
CTCCTTGACGAAGCGGATCACGTGGTACTGCCAGTCCGTCGAGTAGGGCCCCGCCTCGTTGGTGATCTCGTAGAGGACGTTGTCGTACTCGTTGACGGCTTCGACGACGCGCCGGACGTACGCCTCTTGGACCCGCGTGATGGCGGGAACCTCGAGCGTGTGGACTTCGGTTCCGCGCCCGTCGGCGTTCGGGTCGCCGTCGATGCCGTTGACGTTGTTCGCGGGATGGAAGGGATGCCCGTCCCAGCGCCAGGGCGGCGTCGACTGCTGGACGCCGTGACCCTCGAAGAGCATGACGGCGACGTAGATGCCGCGCTCACGGGCTGCGGCGACGCGCGCGCGAAGCCGCTCGAAGTAGGCATCGTCCAGCCGCGTCAGGTCAAACTTCGGCTTGCCGTCGAGGGCAAGCCCGGGTCCCGTGCGCTGCCAAGGAAATGGAGCCGCGTAGAGAAAGAGCCCGTCCGTCGTGTAGCGGTACTTGGAGAGCTCCCACGTCCAGAGCCGGATGAAGTTGTGATCCATCGCGGCGAGGAAGTCGAGATAGCCGCCGAAGTCGAAGGGCTCCGGCGGATCGGTCACGCCGAGGTCTTTGAGGTTCGACCAGGTGTGGGAGCCGGTCAGGTAGACGGCGTTCCCGTCGCCGTCGGCGAAGTAGCGCGGGTTCGTCGGGTGGACGCGCAGGGGCCCCATCCGGTGTTCCGACGCGGATGCCGTGCGCGTGACGACGAGCAAGCCCACCAGCGCCGCCGCGAATGCCACGCCGTAGCCCATGGGATGCCTCCGCTCAGGGGTCGGTCATGACGAAGCTCTGGGTACCGAACCCCCATCCTGACCTTCCCCTTTCGGAAGGGGGAAGGCAATCATCCCCTCCCTTGCGAAGCGGGGGAGGGTTAGGGAGGGGGTCGAACCCACGGACATTACGCTGACCATCGGCTAGATGTGCTCGCTCCGCGTGTCGAAGAGCCGGGGGTCGAGGTCGTGCCAGGGCTCGTAGGGAGTCGTCAAGTCGAGCGTCGCGCCGGTCTCGGCGGACTCATAGCCGTGGAACATGATCTCGTGGACGTGAAGGATGCGCTTGCCGGAGCAGGTCGGCTCGACCCCCTCGCGGATGCACCGGACGAAGTGCTGGGTCATGTTCTCGGACACGGAGCTGCGCGGTATCTCGAAGCATCCGCTCCATCCGCGCCATTCGGTTGGCTTCGCGTCGGGAATGGGACAGGTTCCGTCGCGCCGCTGGAGGATGACCCGTCCGTCCGGCGCGAGGACGACGGTTCCCTCGCGTCCATAGACCGCCGTCGAGTTCTCGCCGTAGGAGGTCGCCCATAGGCTCTGGATGACGGCGTGCTGCCCGTGCTCGTACTCCGCCACGAGCGTGACGACATCGTCCACGTCGGAGCGGATGCGCTTCCCGTCGGCGACGATGCGGTTGGGGATCAGGTTCCCGACCAGTCCCGTCACGCGCCGGGCTCCGCCGATCAGGCTCACGACCCGGCTGGCGGGGTAGACGAGCGTGTCGAGCATCGCGCCGCCGTGGGAGATGGCTCGTTGGTAGTACCAGTTGTCGCGCGGGGGACCCGGGATGTTCAGACACGCCTCGGCGCCCGTGATCTTGCCGATGTACTCCGGCTTGAGCAGCGATTGGGCGGTCACCATCGTCGAGCTCACGTCGTACGGGAGCGACATGAAGACGACGCCCGCCGCGTCAGCCCCATCGACCATTGCCTGGCAGTCGTCCAGCGAGGTCGCCATGGGCTTCTCGTTGAGGACGTGGAGTCCGCGCTCGAACGCGGCGAGGGCGACTTCGGCGTGGACGGAGTGGGGCGTCGTGACGAACACGCCGTCGAGCTCCACGTCGTCCATCATCCGTTCGTGGCTGTCGAAGTGGGCGTCGACGCCGTATTCGAGTCCCTTGCGCTGGGCGCTCTCCAGGTGGCGGGCGCAGGTCGCGACGAAGTCGGCTCCCTCGATGCCCTGCGCCATCTTGAAGAAGCGGTCGCTGATCTGCCCGCAGCCCACCATGCCGAACCGGAGCGGTTTCACAGGCGTTCCTTCCGAGTGTGTCCGTCGCGGCGATCTTACACGACGCTGTGGCGACGCGGAAGCAGGAATCGAGCGCGTGGCTTGACATCGCGGGTCTGGCTCACGATCCTATGGGCCCAGACGGTCGGCTCCCGATTGGCGGCGTCGGTCGCGGCGTGACACGACTCCTGCCGGTGTGCAGAGCTCCCCGCGCGATACCGCTAGCCTGAGCCCAGGGTCCGCCTGGCAGCCTGCCCGCGAACGCTTCGACCCGCCCGACCCGCTCGCGACGGCAGGCGGAACCGCGATGGCGGAACGGTTCTGCGCCGCTCGACGTTAGACACAGCACAGACTCGCGCAGAACTCGACGACGGACACGCCGAAGATGCCGAACGCAGCCGAGAAGCGACGAACCACGGGCAAGCGCGCTGCAGCCTCGAACGGCGGCGAGACGCCTCGCAGCGCCCTGCGCGCGCCTGCCGGCACGAATCCCCCCGAAGGCAGCTTCGACGCTCTCCGCATGTGGATGTCCACGATCACCAAGACGCGGCTCCTGACTCAACAGGAGGAGGTCGATCTCGCCCAGCGGATCGAAGCCGGAGACGCCAGCGCGCGCGATGAGTTGGTGCGCTGCAACCTGCGTCTGGTCGTCAGCATCGCGGCGAAATACGGCGGGTACAACGTCCCCCTGGCGGACCTGATCCAAGAGGGCAACATCGGGCTCCTCCGCGCTGTCGAGAAGTTCGACTACCGCCTCGGATACAAGTTCAGCACGTACGCGATCTGGTGGATCCGCCAATCGGTTCTGCGGGCATTGGACAACTACTCGCGCGTCATTCGCCTGCCGACGTACGTCGTCGCCAAGGTATCCCGTCTGGAACGGGCAACGTCGATTCTTCGGCAGAGCCTGGAACGCGACCCGTCTGTCGCGGAGATCGCCGACGAGCTCGACCTCACCGAGGACGAAGTGCGCGAGCTCATGACGATCCCGTCGGAGCTCCTCTCGCTGGAAGTGCCCATCGACGATTCACCGAACTCGCCTCCACTCCGCGACTTCATCCGGGACGACCACGGACCTCAGGAAGACCCGCTCTACGAGATCATCCAGTCGGAAGACATTCAGCGGATGCTCCGCGTCCTGTCGGAGAAGGAGCGGCAGATGATCCTGCGGCGCTACGGACTGGACAATCACGAGGAGCACACACTGCGCGAGATCGGGCAGGAGTTCGACATGACCCGAGAGCGGGTCCGCCAAATCGAAGTCGAAGTTCTGAAGCGTCTGCGGCGACTCGTCGAGTCCGAAGAACAGTCGCAGTCAGCCCGTCAATCCGCCTGAATCCGCGCCACGACCGGCATTTTATCCTACCAGCCTCGGCCGGAAACATCGCTTGCGTACGGCGTCCCTGCGCGGTAAAATGGATGAGCGTGACCTGTCCCGGAACGCCAGAATCCGGGCGCTGTGCCGATCGTCGGCCCGGCGATGCACTTCAGGAGTGCGTTGCGCCCATCGCGTGAGATATCCCGATCTCCCTACATGACGCGACGCCCAGGCGTCGCCCGGGCACGCCGAGGTGTTCCATGCTCCTGACCACGCCCGAAGAAGTCGAGAGGATCGTTCCCCGCGTCGAGGCGATGCCGGTCATCGCCGTAGACACCGAAACGACGGGGCTAGATCCGCTCAGTTCCGACCTCTTGCTCTTCCAGATCGGCAACCTCCAGGAACAGTTCGTCATCGACGCGCGGAAGACGTCGCTGGAACCTCTGCGTAGGGTGCTGGAATCCGACAAGCCGAAGGTCGTCCATAACGCCAAGTTCGACTACAAGATGCTGAGCGCCCAGAGGCGTATCGACATGGAGAACATGGTCGATACCATGCTCATCGAGCAGGTGCTCCAGAATGGTAGAAAGCCGGAAGGCGGCTACGGACTCGCGGCTGTAAGCAAACGCTATACAGGGAAAGATATCTCTAAGGTCGAGCAGGAATCCTTCATCGGACATACCGGCGACTTCAGCGAGGCGCAGATCGAATACGCCCGGCGCGACGTCATCTACCCGCTGGAGATCCTGCACAAGCAGATGCCCGAAGTGCGTCGCGCCAAGCTGGAACACACCGTCAAGCTCGAGTGCCTCGCCGTCAATGCCATCGCCGACATCGAGCTCGCCGGATTCCTCATTGACAGCGACAGATGGCGCTCCATCGCGCAGCGCGCCCAGCAGGACGCCGAACGCGTCCGCTCCCAGCTCGACGAGCAGTTCCTCCCTTACTTCGAACAATCCGGCGAACTGCTGCTCTTCGATGTCCCGCGGACGATGAACTACGACAGCGATCAGCAGCTCCGCGAGGCGCTCGAAGCCCTCGGCGTGCGGATTCCCAGCACGGGCAAGGAGGTCATCGAGACGATCGACCATCCGGTCGCCAAGATGATCCTCGAGTATCGGGGCTACCAGAAGATCGTCTCGACCTACGGCGAGACCTTCCTGGAGCACGTTCACCCCAAGACGAACCGCATCCACTGCGACTTCAGACAGCTCGGAGCCGAAAGCGGTCGCCTGTCCTCGACAAACCCGAACCTGCAGAACATCCCGTCCGACTCCGAGTTCCGATCCTGCTTCATTGCCCCGCCGGGCAGGAAACTCATCACGGCGGACTACAGCGGCTGCGAGCTCCGCATTTTGGCGCATCTCAGCCAAGACCCGGCGTTCCTCAGAGCCTTCCGCAACTCGGAAGACCTCCATTCCTTCGTCGCGACGATGATGTTCGGAGTGCCGGTCAACAAGGAACAGAACAGCCATCTTCGCCAGTCCGCCAAGGCGATCAACTTCGGCTTGGCGTACGGCATGTCGCCCAAGGGCTTGGCGATCCAGCTCTCATGCGGCGAGGAGGATGCCCGCGAGCTCCTCAACAAGTACTTCGACGCGTTCCCGTCCATTCGCGACTTTCTGGAAGAGTCCGCGCGCATCGCCATCTCGCGCGGATTCTCGGTCACCATCGGAGGTAGGCGGCGGTACTTCGATGTGGCAGGCGTCGAACGCGACCGTCAGGCGCGCGGCGTCGTCGAGCGCAAGGGCAAGAACTCGCCGATCCAGGGCACCAACGCCGACATGATCAAGCTGGCGCTCCACCAGCTTCGCCTGCTCTTCCGCCAGAAGAAGCTCGACGCGCAGCTCGTTAACACGGTCCACGACGAGATCGTCGTCGAGTGCGCCGAGACCATCGCCCACGAGACGCAGGAGTTCGTCGAGGCGACGATGCGCGCCGCTGGCGAGTACTACGTCAAGACGGTTCCCGTGGACGTCGAGAGCCAGATCGCGGACTCCTGGTCGAAGTAGCCCGTCGCCTCGAGTGCTGTCCCTCGATCATTCCCGCCTTCTGGATCAGGTTCGCAGGCTTCGCCATCCGGCGAGCCCAGCCCGCGAAATGATCGTCCGCGTGCTCATGTCAGGTTGCAGTCTCCCCGCCCGCAGAGCTAGACTTTTGTGGCAGTCCCGTGCCTGGGTGGAAGGACACCTCTTCTGCGGGCGCTTCGCTTCGTCGTCTCATGGTCGCTTCTGCTCGGGTACATCTACGTGCTGTACCGGGCGCTGACGGAGAGCGCGTCCATCCCCAGTGGGATGTCCGACAAGACGGTGCACGCGATTGCATTCGGCGTGCTCGCTCTGCTGGCGACGTGGGCGTTCGGAACGGTGCTCCGGCAGCCTCTGTTGTCCGGTCTGGCGGCATTCGCGCTCGCGGCGCTCTACGGAGCCTTCGGCGAATGGGTCCAATCGTTCATCCCGTCGCGCAAAGCGGACCTCGTCGATTGGTACGCCGACACGCTCGGCGCGGGCATCGCCGTCCTCTTGGTTCTGCTGTGGGTGCTGATCCGACGTTCCAGCAAGGCTGCCCGTGAGCAGCGGACGAACCGACGTCGGGAAGGAGTGCCTCGTGCCTGACGGCTCAGCGCCGCTTCCGCCCGCTCGATTGCGCGCGCTTCGATGCCTCGCCGTCGCTGCGATTGCCGCTTTGCTGTGGGCAGGAGGAACGCGCACCGCGCATGCGGCTCCTCGGTCGCGGGTCTACGGCGCGACGCTCTTCGTCCTCGGAGTCGGTGCGCGATTCGCCGCTGCCATGACCGACGCCCAGTCGCAATCGACCTATGACGACTACCTCCTGACGGCTCGACAGGCGGACATCCGCCGGTTCCATGACGATTACCGGTCGAAGCGGCGGCTCAGTCAGGGATTGTCGCGCTCAGGAGCCGGGATGATCGCGGTCGGGGTCCTCTTCACCGCCTACGCCGCGCTCCGCCCCGACGAATCGCCGCCCATGACCGCCTCCGCCGACCGGGACTCCGTGCGCCTGGCGTGGAACCATCCGTTCTGACGACGGGGCTCTGACGATGCGATTGGCAACACGACTCCTCGGCTTCGCGTGCTGTTCGCTTGCCCTCGCAGGGCAGCTGTCTTGCTCGGACACGACGGAATACGGGAACCCGTTCGACAGCGAGAACCCGTTCACCGCCGGATCCCCCTCCGGCGTGTCGATTCGTCCTGCCGATGGGTCCGCCATCCTTTCCTGGCGGGCGCAAGGAGTCGCGGACGTCATGGGCTACCGCATCTACCGGCGCTTCTCCGGAGATGCCGCATCGACGTTCGAGCTCGTTCGGTTCGTACCTGCGCAGATCGATTCCAAGACCCAGCGCGAGACGCCTGGCTATCTCTACACCGTCAAGGACGACGACGGAGGCAAGGGGCTCCTGAACGATCAAGTGGACGGCTTCGGTCGACCCGTGCCGTATCTCTACCGACTGACCGTCGTAGACGCCGATGGAACCGAGACGCCCGATCCGGCGGCTCCACCCAAGGAGGAGGTTCCTCTCCGAGTGTGGCCCACCAGCCGCGTCTCCCCCAGCGAAGCGCCTCCGCCTCCGAATGTGCGGATCAGCGTGGCGGACCTGGTCGCCCGGCTCACATGGCAGGACTACACGCCGCCCGGAGATGCCGTCGCGTATCGGGTGTACGCCCGTCTCGTGACCGACGGCACGCCCCCGCAGCTCGATTTCATCAAGGAGATTCCGATCTCCGCGACGATCATCGGCGACGCGCCCGGGCAGGGACCGTCGCTGGAATACATCGACACCGACTACGCGCGCGACATGATGACGAAGGAGTACCTGGTCACGGTTCTCGATAAGTTCGGCGTCGAGAGCGAGGACACGCCGGCGACGCGCCGCCGCGCTCAGGTGCCCAACCTCCCGCCGGCGGCGCTCCGATGGCGGATCGTCGATGCGGCTCTGATCCCTGCCGGCATCCAGATTAACTTCCGGTGGGATCGACCCCGCGAACGCGACATCTCCGGCTACAACATCTACAGCCGGTTCGACGGGCCCTGGCGACTCCGCAAGACGGTCGGAGACCCATCCCAGGTGACGGCGTCCGTCGTCGAGACCTCGCCGTTCCTCCCGGAGTATTTCATCACGGCGTTTGACAACACGAACCGCGACGACGGCAACTTCGACCAGATATACCCTCCGGAATAGCGCCGGAGCGGCACCCGGAACAGCACCTGGAACGGCAGGAAGAGAGGCACGGGCACCGTGACGCATCACCCGCGACTCGCTCGACGCATCGCGACGGCGCTGTTCGTGATGGCAAGCCTGCACGCCGCCGCCGAGATGGCAGACATGCCCTTCGTCGGGCAGCACTCGACCGCCTATCCGCTTGGGAGAGGCGGATTCGTCGTCGGAGCCGGATTCGTGCCCTACGACCGGCAACTGCCGCGCCCCGGCAGACCCGCGATGCGCGCCCAGATGAACATCGGCGGCGTCGAGATCGAGCGCCAGACCCAGTACATCGGCGATGGAGCGTTCCTGCCCGCGCGCCTGGGTTTCGCCGTCGGAGATGCCACCGACCTGTACCTGACCGCCACGACCGGCAGCGGTACCAGCGAGAAGCGCATCGACAACTTCTACGGCGTGCCGGATGACGACTACAGGAGCGACATCCAGCGGTACACGCGCGTCTACGACCAGCCCGTGTTCGACTTCGGCATCGACCTGCGCTCCCAACTCAAGCCGGACCTCGGCGACGGTCTGCCGGCAGTCGCGGTAGAGGTGGGCGGACGCTTCGGGTACACAGCGGACGATCACGGCGAGTTCCAAGACACGACGCCTGACAGCGGGTTCCTCGACGTCGGCGGAACCGCCTCGTTGCTCGCCAGCCAGCGGTTCGGCCCCTACCTGCGGGCGCACGCCGCCGCGGGGATCGTCGCGACCCAGAAGCTGGGAACCGAGCTCGTCTACGGCGCGGCAGGCGAGTTCTCGATCATCCCCGACCAGATGTCCGTCGTCGCCGACTACCGGACGCGCCGCGACATCGCCGGGTCCTCCTTCTCCAAGACCAAAGAGGTGCTGGGCGTCGGCGTCCAGTACTACCTGGGCGCAACGGCGGTCGCTCAGCTCACGTCTTCCCTACATGGGAGCGTCTACCTGTCCCTGACGCGTGTGGGAGCCCGCGCGGAGACCATCGCGCCCCAGGCTCCGACCGTCGACGGCGGGCTCTTCTGACGCGCCATGCGAGCCGTCATCCAGCGCGTTTCTCAGGCTTCGGTCGTCGTCGATGGCAAGACGCAGAGCTCCATCGGCTTCGGCTTCGTCGTCCTGCTGGGCGTCGCCGATGGCGACGGCGAGGCGGACATCGCCTATCTCGCGGAGAAGATCGCCCATCTTCGGGTGTTCCCGGACGACGAGAGCCGTATGAACCGCTCGCTGCTGGATGTCGGAGGGAGCGCGCTGGTCATCTCGCAGTTCACGCTCTTCGGCGACTGCCGCCGTGGCAGGCGTCCCAGCTTCACGGACGCCGCCAGACCGGAAGACGCGAACCGGCTCTACGAGGCGTTCGTCGAGGCGCTGCGGGCACGCGGCGTGCCGGTCGAGACGGGCGTGTTCCAGGCGCACATGGAGGTCTCCCTCGTCAACGACGGACCCGTAACGCTGCTCTTGGATTCGGGAAAGACGTTCTAATGGACCCGTTCGAGCTCCAGATCGGTCAGTTCCTCGACTACCTATCCGTCGAGCGAGGGCTGTCGCCCCACACGATGGACGCCTACAGGCGCGACCTGCGCGAGTGCGCCGAAGTCCTCCGCCAACGTGGACGAGATTCCTACGTCAGCGCGACCTACCCCGACGTCTCGGAGTACCTCCAGCAGCTCCGGCGGCGCGGGCTCAGCCTCAAGACGGTGAGCCGGCGGCTCTACGCCCTGCGCTCGTTCTACCGGTTCCTCGAAGGCGAAGGACTGCTGACGGAGAACCCGACGACCAAGGTCGAGCCGATGAAGACCTGGGCGCGCCTTCCCGAAGTCCTCACCAAAGACGAGGTCGGGGCGCTGCTCGCCTTCCCGGACGGCGGCAACATGTACACGCAGCGACTTCGCGCGATCTTGGAGACCCTCTACGCGACGGGCATGCGCGTCTCCGAACTGACGGGGCTCCGGCTCAAGGACGTTCACGCGGACGTGGGCTATGTCGAGTGCATCGGCAAGGGTAACAAGCAGCGGCTGGTCCCGATCGGCGATTGGGCGCTGGAGCCCCTGCGGCGGTGGATGCGCGAAGGTCGAGAGCGTCTTCTGAACGGGAATCAGAGCGAGTGGCTCTTCCCGACGCGCTCCGGAGAACGGATGAGCCGCCAGCACATCTGGACGCTCATCAAGAAGCGTGTCCAGCAGGTCGGCATCCGCCGGAACGTCTCTCCACACACGATGCGGCATTCGTTCGCAACGCACCTGCTCGAACGCGGCATGGACCTCCGCGCCCTGCAAGAGATCCTCGGACACGCCGACATCACGACGACCCAGGTCTACACGAAGATCGAGCCGGAACGCCTGAAGCAGGCGCACCGCCAGTTCCATCCGCGCGGTTAGGAACCGATGTGAACGTCGCGTCTCGGCTCGAACGCGCCCTCAGTCCAGAGGCGCTCGAGGCGATCCACTTGCTGGGACGCTGCGGCGTCGATGCCTACCTCGTGGGAGGGCCCCTGCGCGACCTCCTCCTCGGACGACCCCTCCTCGACCTCGACATCTCCGTCGCCGGAGACGGCGTTCGCTTCGCCCGCGATGCGACGCGCGCCCTCGGCGGCTCCCTGGAACAGACCCACACCGACTTCGGAACCGCGTCCATCCGCCTGTCGAGCGGCATGAAGCTCGATATCGCTACGGCCCGGCGCGAGACTTATCCCGCGCCGGGATCGCTGCCAGTCGTCGAGCCGGGAACCCTTGACGAGGACCTGCGTCGCCGCGACTTCTCGATCAACGCCCTGGCGATGCGTCTCTCCCCGGACAGCTTCGGCGGCGTGATCGACCTCGTCGGCGGACTGGACGACTTGACGGCGGGAACCGTGCGCGCCCTCCATCCGGGAAGCTTCCGAGACGATCCGACGCGCGTCTTTCGCGCCGTCCGGTTCGAGAAGCGCTTCGCGTTCCGCGTGGATCCGGGGACCGAGGGATGGATACGGGATGTCGTCGGGTCAGGAGCGATGGCGACGCTCACCGGCGCGCGCGTCCGCAATGAGCTGGCGCGAATGCTCGCCGAGAGCCGGTTCGCCGCGTGTTTCGGGCGTCTCGCCGAGATGGGCGTTCTACCCTTGCTGGCAGAGCCTTGCGCCGATGTCCCGGTTGGCGTCGTCGAGCAGAGGATGGGCGCGTACGGCGGGGAGTCGCCGTCGGACGCCGCGCTCGTCGCCTGGCTCGCTGGGCAGCCTGAAAAACGGTCGGACCGGATCGGTCGCTGGCTCATGCTCGACCGCTCGGTCCGGGAAGACGCCGAACTCGCGCGACGCGCCCGCGAGCCCGTCGCAGCCGCATTGGCGGAACCCACGCCTGCGAGCGCCTGGTTCGATCTGCTAGGCAGGCTGAGCGATTCCGCCCTGTTCGCCGTCGGGGTCGCGTTCAATGAGGCAGCGCACGCGGAGCTCGCGGAGCGTCATCGCGCCTTCCGCGCGACACGTCCGCTCGTGACGGGCGATGACCTGCTCGCGATGGGCTACGTTCCGGGCCCTGCGTTCTCGCGCGTGCTGGACGCGGCATTCCGAGCGCAAATCGACGGCGAACTGCCCGATGGAGATGCGGCGCGGGCGTTCGTCCGGCGGGAGATGCACTGGATCAGTCGATGCTTGCCTTCGAGTCGCCCTTGATCGTGATGATCGGCTTGAGACGGTGGAGCACGTCGACCAGGTCCGTCTGGTGGCGGATGACCTCGCTCACGTCCTTGTAGGACTGCGGCGCTTCGTCGATGTAACTGCCTGACGGCTTCGTGAACGTGTCGGAGAGGGCGCGCTCGTAGTCCTTCTGCGCGATGGTTTTCCGGGCGCGCGTGCGCGACATGACCCTCCCCGCGCCGTGGGAGCACGACTCGAAGCTCTCGGCGCTTCCCTTGCCTCGGACGATGTAGGACTCGGTTCCCATCGAGCCGGGGACGATCCCGACCTCGCCCTTGCGCGCCGATGTCGCGCCCTTCCGATGGACGACGACCCGCCGACCGCCGTGCTCCTCCACCCGCGCGAAGTTGTGGTGGATGTTGATCCCCTTCGCCCGGACGTCGGGCTTGCCCGCGCCGCCGACCATCTCGACGAACTGGCTCACCGCGCGTTCCAGCATGAGCCAGCGGTTCTCCAGCGCGAAGCTCACCGCCCATTCCATGTCGTGGAGGTAGTCGTCGAACCCGTCGCCGTCGGCGCGGAGATAAGCAAGGTTCGCCGGATAGTCCGTCTTGGACTTCCCCAGCGTCGTCGCCGCGATCCGGTCGTAGTGCTCCGCGATCTGCAGCCCCGTGTGCCGTGACCCGGAGTGCACCATGAACCAAACGCCGTCCGACTCGTCGTACTGCGCTTCGATGAAGTGGTTACCGCCGCCGAGGGTCCCGAGCTGCAGGGGAACCTTGTCGTCCATGAAGTGGCGCAGCGGCGCGGCGCGGAGCGTCGTGTTCAGCCCGTGCCACTCGCGAGGGCTCTTGTGCTGGTGGAACCCCGTGGGCACGTCGCGGCTGACCTGGTTCTCCCAGCGCTTCCAGAAGCCTCGCGGCGAGCCGTCGGGCGATGCCTCCTGCACGACTTCGCGCGAGATGCCCGTCTGGAACGCGCTGATCCCGCAGCCGATGTCCACGCCGACGATGTTCGGCACGACGGCGTCCCGCGCCGGGACGACGCTTCCGACGACCGCCCCCTTGCCGAGGTGCACATCCGGCATCACGGCGATATGGTCGAAGATGAAGGGCAGGTTCCCCATCGAGTCGAGCTGCCGGAGCGACTGCGCCTCGACCTGGGCGATGTCGGGAACCCAAATCTTGACGAGGGTTTCGCCCTTCGTTCGGTATTCGGTCATCTCACGCTCCGATCACTCGACGGCGAACTTGACGAGCCGCTTGGAAACCTGCCCCGACTGCTCCGCTGTGAAGAGCGCGTAGTACACGCCCGGCGCTGGTCGGGTTCCGCCCTCGAAGACGATGTCCAGGTCGCCGGCATCGGTCCGGTCCATGTCGCGGACGGCGATCCGCTGCCCGCTGGTATCGAACAGCTCGACCCGCAGGCGATCCAGTCCGGGATGCGCGAAGGCGGCTCGGAACCGGAGCGGCTCGCCGTACCGCGCGGGATTCGGCGCCGCCATCGCCTGGACGAATCGCGGCGGCGTGCCGAACGCCTCCGTGTCGCGATCCACCGTGATCGTATAGGCAATCGGCAGGCTGGCTCCCGTGCCGGGCGTCACGACGAGATCGAGGGAACCGTCCGACAGCGCGCGATAGAGGAGCTCGACCGACTCGCGGGCGTCCCCCGTGGCGCGAACCATGCGCCCCTGCGCCGCGACACCGCGCGCGTCGTGAAGCTCCGCGCGAAGCGATCTCGCCGACCCCGCATGGGCGATGGCGATCCGCACGCGGTCGCCCGCCGCGACGGTCAGTCGGTAGACGTCCGCGAAGTCGTCCGCGTCGTACAGGAACGAGTCGTAGCGCTGACCGTAGACGATGGGGTACGCCTCGGCAGCCGTGTCGTTCGGTTCGTAGGTGTCTCCGAAGAACAGGTCGAGCGTCATCCGGGGCCCGCTGGGCCCGATGTTCAGGATCGAGATGCCCGTCGCCGCGCCGCCGTTGGTGTTCGTGTTGGGGTTCGTGGAAGGCGTGAAGGACGTCTGGCTGTCCTCCGCCGAGTAGGCGGCTCCCGCCGTGATGGCGGTCGTCAGGTTCCGATGGATCGGGTCCGACGGGTCCTCCACCCACAGCCGCCGCGCGACGGAGAGCGTCGGGCGCTCGACGGACTCATCGACATGCCAGATGATCAACCCCTCGTCCGGGATATCCTGATCGTAACTGCCGCCGCGCTTTGTGCGGTTCTCGATCAGGAAGAACTCTTTGCCGCGCGTGCCGGGCAGGTTCACCTTGTAGAGCGGATCATGCCCCTCCGGCGCGGAGAACGCGGGAACCTGCAAGCCGATCGTGTTGTCGTCCAGCTCGATGGGAGTCACCCAGCCGTGGCGTCCGTTCTCGGGGATGCCGTCGAGGTCCCACTTCAGATAGCCGCATAGGTGCGAAGGTTGCGTGCCGTCGCGGGCGGGCCCGTTTCCCTGGTAGGGTCCGAACAACCCCATGATGCACCACTGCTGATCGTGATCCGTGATGAGCGTGCCGACGACGTAGGTCTCCGGCGTACCGAAATCGTGGAGGAACTCGTGGAACCAGACGCCCAGATGCGGAGACTTGAACGACGGCTCCTCGCCGATGACGACGGTCGTATCCACACGCACGCCGTCCCACGCTCTCCCGACATCCGGCACGAGGATCGACCAGATGTCCGCTGGAACGCCGCTGGATGCTTCGTCGTTGCCCGCGTGGAGCAGGATCAGGTGGTCCAGGATGCCGTCGCCGTCTCGGTCGTAGTCGCGGAAGTCCACATCGGCGTCAGCGGCGTCGCAGGCGTGTTTCACGAGCTCCTGATAACGCTCGACGAAGATCCGCCCCTCACCGTAGTACCCCATCATCTTCGGCATGCGATACCAGGCGTCGCGGCGCGGGTAACTCCCGCCACCGGGCCCGCCCGACACGGTCATCTTCCCGTAGGAGACCTCGGCGAAGTAGGACGCCAACGAGACCCCCTCGCCGAACAGGTAGCCGTCGAGCTGGGCGCGCGACCTCACGCCCGGCGTGTCCGAGAAATCGACGCGCAAAACGAGGGCGAACTCGCGCCCGTCCGG
>VGLH01000105.1 GCA_016866785.1 Candidatus Poribacteria bacterium | reverse complement strand
CGCGACCCGCTCCCCGAGCTCGTTCCGACCGTCCCAGTACGCCGCCTCGTCACGCGATGTGTAGTACCCCGGCTCGCGGTAGCCCACGTCGAGCTTCCGCACGAGTGAACCCGCCACGTCGTAGACGCTGACCGTGACGGCGGAACTCTCCTTCAGCTCGAAGGGGATCCACGTCTCCGGGTTGAAGGGATTGGGGTAATTCGCCATCAGGCGGCTTCGGGACGGCGGCGCGAAGGTCAGCCGCGCCGTGAAGGTGTGCTTCCCTGCGTCGAGGCGCATCGACCCATCGCGGCTGAGGTCGTAGCGTTCATCGCCCAACTCGACGACGATGCGGAATCCCGCCGGAAGCGTCTGAGCCGTCCAGCGGAGCGTGCCCGCCTCCGCCAGGTTCGCCGAGAGCTCCCACGTCGCTTCGCGCTGATTCGACGGCAGGATGCTGCGGCTCATCCGCTCGACCGGATCGTCGGTCGCAGCGTAGAACTCGGAGTAGCTGCGAATCGGAGGAGCCGGAGGCAGACCCACGTCGTAGGCGTCGAAGCCCACCTGCGCCTTCGAGCCGCTCCCGAGCTCGACCGTCTTGAGCGCCCCGCTGTCGAGCGAGATGGTCAGCGGCGCGACCCAATCCGGCGAAGGAGCCGCGCGCTGGGCGATCGCGGGAGCCGTCGGCGGCGTCTGCGTGATCGTCACCGTCCGAGCCGACGCCAGCTCGTTGTAGACCCAGTAGCCCTGGAACTGCGACAGACTCGTCGCGATGACGTAGTTGACACCGTCATACCCGAAGACCGTCTTGGCGGTCGGGTTGTACGCCGACGCGGGCGCGCCTCCGAACGGAGCGCCGACGAGGTTCCACCGAGGCTGCAGCGTCACGACGACTTCCTGAGCCGCCGGATCGCCCACGTCCACCTGGAACGTCGTATTCAGCGGACCATTCGTCGGGTCGCGGAAGATGAACCAGCCCTTCCCGACGAATGGGAGCGGCTGGGTCGATGCCAACGTCACCTGCTGGTAGTTCTCGATCCATACGGGCGGTGTCGAGGCGTCGAAGTAGCCGTAGCCATACATCGACACGACGCCGCGCGTCACCAGGTTCGATGGAGCCGCATTCGTCGCGGGTCCGGGCAGGGAGAACATGCGCCAGCGGATGCCCAACGTCGTCGCCAGCGTCTGCGGCAGGCGCTTCGAGAGCACGAGCGTCAAGAGGTGGGTGCCCGTGTTCAGGGGTATGCTGGCTCCCAGAGGCAGCGGATGGACGGCCGCCGTCGTCGCGTCCGTGTCGGGCCCGTGGACGATGCGCGGGTTGTCGTTGTAGTAGGCGAGCACGCCTTCCGGCAGTCCTTCGATGGAGAGATAGTGCGTGCCGCTGCCTACCTCGACTTCGATGGTCCACGTTCGCGCATCGGCGAACGCGAGAACATCCTGCGATAGCGCCTGGCCGCCTCTCAGGAGGCGGAGCCATGACGCCGGAGGCTGCGGCATGGGCGGGGCGAGCGTGTCTTCTAGCGACAGATTGACGGCATCCGTCGCGTCGAGGGAAACGCCGACGGTGACCGTGTGGTCGCCCGCCGGGTCGCCCGTCAGGCGGAGCGTCGCCGTCCAGTTCTGGTAGGAAGGCAGCGCTGGGGCGAGGAAGGGAGACCAGGACGCCGAGAAGTCGTTACCCAAGCTATTCGTAAGGTTGACGGGGCCCGATCCGTCCGCGTTCATCGTGTAGATTTCGAAGTTGCCGTCTCGATACGACTCAAAGGCGATCTTCGTACCGTCCGGTGACCAGGACGGTCCCAAGTCATCGCCAGCGCTGCTTGTCAGACGAATCGGACTCGTTCCGTCGGCGTTCATCACGTAGATTTCCCAGTTCGCGTCACGATACGACATGAAGGCGATCTTCGTGCCATCCGGCGACCATGCCGGCTGGTGCTCGTCGGCGGAGTGGTTTGTCAGGTTGGCGGGATTCGTCCCGTCGGCATTCATCACATACGTCTCGTCGTTCCCGTCTCGTCTCGTGCTGAAGAGCAGCTTCGTCCCATCAGGGGACCACGCCGGCTCGTCATCAGTCGCCGGGTTGTTCGTGAGGTTGACCTGGCCTGTGCCGTCGGCGTTCATGACGTAGACCTCACGGTTTCCGTCACGAGTCGAGTAGAAGGCGATCTTCGTCCCGTCTGGTGACCACACGGGCCAGGCGTCGACCGCGTTATCGGTCGTCAGCCGAATCGAGCCCGTGCCGTCGGCGTTCATCACGTAGATGTCTGCATTGCTGGACCGTATCGCCCGGAACGCGATTCGAGTTCCGTCGGGCGACCACGACGCCCAATCGTCGTCTCCAGGATCGTTCGTCAAGTTGACGGAGCCCGTCCCGTCGGCGTTCGTGACGTATACTTCGCGGTTGCCGTCGCGGTCCGAAGTGAAGGCCACTTTGGTCTGCGTGATGTTACCCGTTGGCGGATTGATCCGACCGATGCCCTTCGCCGTGACGGTCGACGGGCTGCCCGACGCGTTGTGCGTGATCGTCAGCGCGGATTGCTCCCAACCGACGACCGTCGGCGTGAAGGTGACGGTGACCGTCTGGCTCTGACCCGCCGCCAGGTTGTAGGGCGGCGCGGGCGAGACCGTGAACTGCGCGTTCGACGACGCGATCCCGCTGACGGTGAGGGTTCCGCCGCCGGAGTTGGTGATGTTGAACGTCGCCGTGCCGGAGCCGGGCTTCGTGACGGTTCCCAAGTTGACGGTAGTTGTGTTCAGTAGGGCAGCAGGGAGGAAGTAGGAAGACCAGCTCGGAAAGCCGTCTCCATATGCACCGGCAGGACTGGTATATGCTGTCACGCTGCCGCTGACCGGATCGATAATCATGAGTCCGCGCATCTCAGAGGGGTGGGGGCCCTCGATGATCCACGCCCCATCCGGAGACCACGATAGATAGGGGCCATCAAACGTCCCCGGCAGTGTTCTCTGGTTCGCTCCGGTGGGGTCGACCAGGTGCAAGTGCCATGCACCATCATAGGACGAGTAAACGATCGTCGTACCATCCGGTGACCAATATGGCGAATAGCCGTTTGACGGTGCGGTCACGTCGATAGGACTCGATCCGTCGGCGTTGGCGACATACACTCGCGCTTGCCCTGACTCATAGCCCTGGTATGCGATGCGCGTCCCATCGGGCGACCACGATGCATTGTGGTGTCCTGCGCCTGAGGTGATCTGCGTCTGGTTGGCGCCGTTCGGGTCCATGGTGTAGACCTGCATGACACCTGTCCCGGTCAAGCGATTGGAGTGGAACAGGATCTTGGATCCGTCAGGCGACCATGTGGGCCCGCCATCGTGGGCTGTGTTGTTGGTCAGACGTGTCGGCGACGAACCGTCGGCGTTCATGACGTAGATCTCGTCGTTCCCGTCGCGGTCTGACAAAAACACGAGCTTCGAACCGTCCGGCGACCAACTCGGGACTACGTCAAGGAAGGTGTTGTTAGTCAGACGTTGGAGTCCGGTACCATCGTAGTTGACGGTGTAGATCTCATAGTTGCCATCGCGGTTCGATGTGAACGCGATCTTCGTGTTCGACAGGTCTCCTGTTGCCGCAAGCGCCGCAGGAACAACTCCCAGCGTCAGAACGATGAGAAGCGATCCAACCCACGTAGTACGAAGCTGCTCGGAACGCATCGTTCGGGACTCCTCGGGTACCTGGCAGGACCGGCGTCGTTAGGAACACCGGCCCGTCGCCCTATACCGGTTCTGTGTCTCGCCAAAGTGCCTCAGTGCGCGTTTCATCGCCCGGCCGCCAGTACGTCCCGTCGCGGCATCGGCGACCAACTCGCGTTGCCGTACTTCGGAACGTCGTTCGCGATACGCACCTGCTCCGACCCGTCCAGATTCATCATCCACACCTCCCAGCGGCCGCTACGACCTGATAGGTAGATGATTTTCGACCCGTCCGGCGCTAGGCGGGGATATATGTCCGTGTAGGAGTCATGCGTCAGCCGACGCTGGTTCTCTCCATTGGAATCCATGATGTAGACCTCGTCGGTACGATCACGGTAGGAGTGGAACACGATGTGCTTGCCGTCGGGTGTCCAGTATGGCGCGTGGTCGTTCCATGGGTTCTTCGACAGGTTCCGCAAGCCGGTGCCATCTGCGTTGATGACATGAATGTTGCTCGGACCCCTGACCGTCACGATATCCGGCGCCGAGATGAAGGCGATCTGTGTTCCGTCTGGCGACCAACTCGAGTTCCATTCCACCGTGTCGCCGAAGGTCAACTGGCGCACATCCGTGCCGTCCACGTTCATCGTGTGCAGCTTCTGCAAGCCAGTCCGGGTCGACTGGAACGCCAGGCGCGCGCCGTCCGGCGACGGGGACACCTTCTCGTTGTGGCCCACTCCGCGTGTCAGGTTGCGCGCGTTCTGCCCGTCTGGGTCCATCGCCCAGATGTCGAACCGGTCCAGCTCTCCGTCGGCTCTAACCCGATCCGACTGCGACTCGAAGTAGATCGTCCTGCCATCCGGGGACCAGATAGGATCGCTGTTGGAGGCTCCCGCCTGAGCCGTAAGTATGCGAACGTCGGACCCGTCCACGTTCATCGTGACGATCTCATAGAGCGCAGCGATGTTTCCCGTGTCGGGGACGACCTGCCTGGTAACAGCGATCCGCGTCCCCACCAGACCCAGCGGCATGGAGACCGGCACGCCGTTGATGTTGAGCCGGATCATTCCCGACGCGCCTGTCGGCATCGGCAGTTCCGGCATCAGTGTCGGGCGGACGAGTCCAGGGGCGCTCTCCTCCGCGACCCGTTCGACCGGACTGGCGATATCGCCGTGCCGCGCGGTGTCCACCGCCGCGTTCCCGAACCATCCGAGTCCCAGCGCAACTGCCAAATGCAACCCCAGCGAGATGCCCGCTCCGTAGCCCGTCTCCGAGCCCAGACGCGACGACGGGTGCGGAGCATTCCGCAGAAGCTCGACCAGGTTCTCGTAGAAGCCCGCGGTGAGAGGGAAGACCAGGCAGCGCGTGCAGGCATCGTCGACTCGATGCGACGAGAACCCCATCTGCGCGCACCGCGACCGGATCTGGGCGATCCCCCGCTCCACGCGCTTGTACGCGGCGGTTCGGCTGGTCATCTGGATTTCGGCGATCTCCTCGTACGAGGCGCCATCCATGTACCGCAGCGTGACGGCAACCCGATACGGGAGAGTCAGCGACGCGAGGGCGTCCAGCACCGTATCCATCATCTCGCCATCACAGTCCTTGCGGACGGCGGCGGCAGCGTTCCTGAGAACATCGAGCGCCACGGCGACCTCCTCGTCCACACGAGCCCGCAGAGCATCCTGAGAACACGTGTAGGCGATGCGGCTCACCCAACTGGCGAACCGCTCCGGCGCGCGGAGCTGCGCCAAGCGGCGATAGGCTCGAATGAACGTCTCCTGCGTGACGTCCTCGGCGTCGGCATGGCGCATCGTGTGGGCATAGGCGATGGAATAGACCCGTCTCGCGTGCCGGCGCATCAGCGCGGCAAAGGCGTCGGCATCTCGTGCGAGACACGCCCGGACGAGCGCGGCGTCTGACGGTTCTGCCATGCGGTGGCTTTCTGCTGACATGTATGACGCCAGAACCGGCAGCGATTCGACAGGAAAAGCACTGCGGATGTCAAACGGATGGCGCACGGCGCAGGAACGGGTGGAACCCTACGGACGGACGGAGACGACGTCGAGGAATGCCGCCAGCCCGGCGTGGCGGGCGAGGTCGATCCCGTAGAGGTCGAGCAGGAGCACGATCTGGTCGTCGCCCGAAGCGGCTAGGAGCGCCCGCGCGTCGTCTTGGGTCAGCGTCGGCACGCCGAAGCGCTCCAGGAACGACTTGGCGTAGGATTTGTAGCCGTGCTGGTAGGACCGGCTCGTGTGGTGGATGTAGAACGCCATCAGCGACGAATTCAGGAGCGTCCGCAGAACGCGCAGGTCGGTGTTCCACGCCGGCGAGTCAGCGGACGGGCCCGTAGGGGCGGGTCTCAGACCCGCCGGTACATCCACCCCGACCACCCGTACATGCGCCTCACCCCTCGCGCTGTAGCGGGGCTGGATGCAGTATCCGGCGTAGAACGTCGCCGCCTCGTCCTCGCACAGGACGAAGTTGGGGCGGAGGTTCATCCCCGACGTGAGGAGCTTGCGGCTGAATCCCGTGTCCAGCCCTTGGCTCCGCCCGAAGGCGTACCACGCGACGGGATTCGGCTTGCCACGGTCGCGCTGATCCAGCCGCTCGCGGAGGGCGTCGAGATACGCGGCGGCGTTCGGGAAGTCGCGCCGCAGCTCCGCTTCGGGGATGATCCGATGCTTGCCGTCGATCCGCCGGTAGGGGAACACGATCCGCTCCCGGTTCCGCCGGATGTCCTCTTCGCTCTTGATACGGCTCGCCTTGAGGATGGGCTTTGTGATGCCGGGCTCGATCCGATGGAGCCTGCCGCCCGCCTCTTTCGTGTAGAACCCCTCGGCGTCGGTTCCGCCGTCGAGCAGGTAGCAGCCGTCGGCGAGCGTCGCGATGCCGACGCCGATGCGCGCGAGCTTGCCGAGAGGCGTTCCGCCGCACTCCAACGCCTGGATGGTCGCGTGGACATCGTCGGAGTAGAGCTGCCAGCGCCGGGGGTTCAGGCGGTTCACGGAGATCGTGCCGTAGGCGGGCTCCTCCGGGATCGTATCGGCGGATGCCGCCTTGAGATAGCGGAACCGTTCCGTCCGCTGGCGCGAGAGGAAGAGGACGCCGCTGTAGGTCGTCACGTTCTCGAACACTTGGCGGTCGCCGAAGTCGTAGAGCTCGGTGATCGCGCCGTCGCGGGCGAGCATCTCGCGCAGGGGACGCCCCGCGTCGGTCGCCGTGAACGTCGTCGGCGCGATGTACCCGACGATGCCCGTCTCGGACACCTCGCGCAGTCCGAGCTCGATGAAGGGGATGTAGAGGTCGATGTTGCCGACGCGCGCGCTGTGCCACGTCCGTCGGAGCTGCTCGCGCACGGCGGGAGCCAGGTTCTGGATGCGGACGTAGGGCGGATTCCCGATGACCGCGTCGAACCCCTCCGGCGCGGCGAACCGGTCGGCGAGTCGTTCTCCGGCGAGGCTGTCGGCGATGAGCAGGTTCGTGCGCAGGCGCGGCGCGTCCTCGCCCGCGTCGAGCGCCCAGAGGTTCAGGAGCAGGTCGGTCGTGGCGACGGAGTCAGGGTCGATGTCCACGCCATACAACTGCCTCTCGACGATCTCGGACGGCGCGTTGCGGGTTGCGCTCCGGAGCGCCTGCGCCATGCCGATCAGGAACGCCCCGGCTCCGACGGCGGGGTCCAGCACGCGCCAGCCGTCCGCCGACCGGTCGGGATGGAGGACGAAGAGGCGTCCGCAGAGGAACCGGACGACGTGCTCCGGCGTATAGACGGCTCCGCTCGTCTTGCGGTCGGATCGGGTGAGCCGTCCTTCGAGGAGCCGGTCGATGAGCGGGAAGTTGAGCGGGATGCCGTGGTGTCGGAGTTGGGCGAGCAGTTCCGCCGGGGATTCGGCGCGGTCCATCGCGGCTTGGATCGGCTCGTTGCGCCGGACGGTCAGCCCCCGCTCCTCGACGAACGCGCGGACGAGGAGGGCGTCCAGGTCGGGCACGTCGGTGAGTTCGCCCGACAGTTGCCGCATCGCGCGCTTCGGAACGACGGGGCGATGAATCATCTCAGCCCTCCAACTCGCTCAACAGAGGATTGCGGTGCTTGAGTTCTGTGAGCAGATCGCCAAAGAACGTGTCAATGGAGAGGCCATCCGTGATCTGCACCGTTTCGTTGCGTTGGTTGAGCTGGTACGTGAACGAACGGATGAACTGCGGAGCCGAACCCGTGAAATCCGTAAGTAGAATGCATGCGCGCTCAAACCTCCGCCTGTCATTGTGGACAGACTGACGCCCAGTGTAGTGAGCCAGATTGGCTGCATGCTTGCGTACGTATGAGAGCGGCTCGTCCAGCGTTTCGCCAGTGGTCAGCGCTGGGAAAGGCTCGGTTGGCAGAAGCAGCACAAGCCCGACAACCAGCGATGGGTCGCCACCATGGAGCCCAGCGGCTTCCCCTGCGAACTGCTCTATGTTGTTTTTCACATTCTTGCCGATGCTCGAAAACTGGCTCCGAACCGACAGCGTCATAAGCAGCCGGCCGTCTTCTGCGAGGTAGGCTAGATCGACGTCTTTGCGGTAGTTCGGGAAACTCACCCTATGCTCGTGTTGGTTATCGCTTGATGGGTAGAGCCTGTCCGCCCTGAGACCTCGGTCGACCAGGATATCTGACAGTGCGTGATGCAGTCTGTTGATGAACGTCCGATCTCGCACCGGATTCCTGTCATCCTCCGAGACGGCGTCTTCGCGTAGACGATCAGCGTAGCGCATGTACTCCGCATAGGACTCAGATAGCGCATTAATCAGGCTCTGTCTCTCTCCGTCCGTCATGCTCTGTGCCCATTGCTTATCGGCAAAGCTCGGGCGACTAGTGGTCAGTTCGAGATCGGCGGATCTCGCGTCATCAATGTCCATCTGGGCGAGTTCAATGTACGTGTCAATCCGGTCTTCGGGAAGTTGGTCGATCAGTTCCTTGAGCGTGTCTCTGAGAGTCCGACGGTGCAAGGCAGTTCTCCTGGCAATCTGGAGCTGTGGCAACAGAGCACCACTGTCGGATCAACGCCCACGGTTTGTATCTCGTTACCTGTCTCACTGATGAAGCTCAGGTTGCCAGCCCCGCGTTGGAAGCTTCCAGCAGGATGGGCTTTCACCAATCGACGTCGTACATCCGACTGGGACAACGCGTTTCAACTGTCAATCCGGGAGTGTATGGCGGTTGTACCTGAGCTCCACAAGCGCATACCCCGCCGGAAGCGCCTTCTTCCCGCCCACCAACGCCGCCTTCAGCGTCCGCGAGTGGTTGCACACCCCGCGATACTGGAACCCCCGGCAGTCGCACGACACGTCCGCCCCAGACACTTCGAGCGTGTAGAACTCCCCCGGCTTCGACGAGCTCTCCGCCCGGTAGGTCGCGCGCTTGGGTCCCGAAAGCACCGCCGCCAGCGCCTGGATCGCCTGCTCCGAGTAGGGAATCGCTCGACGGGTTCCCCCGTCCGAAGCCGTCGATTCGTCGGCATAGAGACGGCTCGCCTCGCGCAGCGCCGAGACGATCTCGTCGCCTCCGTCGAGCCGATCCGGCAGAACCCCGAGCATCCGCCTGAGCTCCGTCATCACGTCCGTCTCCAGCGCGCGTTCCAGCGCCTTGCCCTCGACCAGATCGTCGATCAACTGCGACTTGGCGTCCAGCACCGAGCGCACGAACTCATCGACCGTCCCGCGCCCGACCATGTAGGTGACGTTCACGGTTCCCGTCTGCCCGATGCGGTAAGCCCGATCCTCCGCCTGCCAGTGGTTCGCCGGAACCCAATCCAGGTCGTTGAACACCACCTGCCGCGCCGCTGTGAGGTTCAACCCGACGCCCCCGACGTGCAGGTTCGCGACGAACACGCGGATCGAATCGTCCGTCTGGAACTGATCGACCTGCGTCTGGCGATCCCCGACGGGAGTCGCCCCCGTCACCGCAACGGCGCGTTCGCCGAAGTGCCGCGCCAACCGCGTGATCGGCGGGACGTACGCCGAGAAGACGACCACCTTTTCGCCCTGCTCGACGGCGTTCTCGACCACGTCGATCGTCTCGACGACCTTGAGCGTCGCGAGCTTCCGCCGCGTCTGCGTCAGCCGTCCGAGGAGCGCCCCAGCCGCGCGGCGGGCTTCCGGCGTGTCGTTCTCGCGCGACCGATCCCGGCGCGAGAGCGTCGCGAAGTCTCGGATCGCGGCGTTCAGGTTCTCGACGGCTTTCGGATGGATGTCCACTTCGAGCCAGGTGCGCAGCTTCGGCGGCAGGTCGAGCGCCTCGTCCTTCGTCCGGCGGAGCATGACGCCGTGAAGCTGAACCGTCAGCTCGTCGATGTTGCTCGCGCCGTCTGCCACATAGCCGTAGGGTCCCTGATAGCCCTCGCAGTAGCGCTTGGCGAAGCTGCGGAAGCTGCGCCCCAGCGGATGCGCGAGGAGCTGCAGCAGGGGGAACAGGTCGCGCGGCCGGCTCGTCAGCGGCGTGCCGGTCAGCGCATGGACGACCGGTTCGCCGTCTGCCTTGCGGACGAGCTCCATCGCGTGGCGGCTCCGCTGGCTCTGGTAGTTCTTCAGGTAGTGCGCCTCGTCGAACACGATCCCCTTCCACGGGAACCGGAGGAGCGTTTCGAGGTGCTTGGAGAGGATGTCGTAGTTGAGGACGACCCAGCCGTCGTAGTCCGTCGCGGGCGGATCGTCGGGTCCGATGATGTGCGTCCGCGCGTCCGGCAGGACGATCCCGATCTCGCGCACCCAGTTGCGCTTCACCGAGGCTGGACAGATGACGAGGTAGGGACCCGTCGGTTCCGCCTCGACGAGCGCGATGATCGACTGGCGGGTCTTGCCCAGTCCCATGTCATCGGCGAGCAGGGAGCGGCGGCGTCCCAAGAGGAACGCGATGCCCTCGATCTGATGCGGGTAGAGCGTCCGGGCAAGTTCCTCGGCGCGCTGAACGGCGGCTGCGTCTGCCACTCGGACCCCCTCTCCGCGCCGCGTTATGAGAGGCGACACGGCGTCGAGAACGGGAACGCTGGAGTCCGAACGTCTGTTACGGGCGAGCCGCCTACGACGCTCTCAGCGCAGACCGCACTTCCTCGGGCATACGGGCGATGACGCGCAGGTAGGAACGCGCCGCCTGGTTCGGGAACGAGCGCCGCTGCTCCCAGTCGCGGATGACGCCGACGGGAATGCCGAACTCCTCGGCGAACTCCGACTGCGACAGCCCCAGCCCTTCGCGGATATCGCGCACCTGCGGCACGCGGCGGAACGTCCCGCGCTCCGACTCCGCCATCGGCGGGTTGTCCGGGTCGTCCAGCGCGCGTTCCTCGACCTCCTCGTCGGTCAGTGCGTCGAGCTCGGCGCGTTCCTCTGGCGTCAGTCGCTTCGGATGCTTCGGATCAAGTGTATGCCGAATCGTATTCATCTCGCTCACGACGTGTCGCCTTCCTTGCCGAGATGACGCGAATCGCGTTCTCGCCGCGCTCGGAGAAGATCACGGAGAATACCCCCGTCGACTGCCCCAAGGGCTCGGAACCGCCGCTCACCGTATGTGAACCGGTCATCTTCTCGATAGATCAGGTACGGGTCGGCGAAAACACCGACGGCTGTCTCGAATCGCACACGGTGCTGGCGGAAATTGCGTTCTGCCTTGTTGCTGTCCCACTCGAACACCGTTCCGTAGTCGCGCGCCAGACGACCCATGGGTCACTCCTGCGCAACGGGACTCAGGAAACTCTATACGGGATTCCCGTAGCATGTCAAATACGGCTCGAGAATAGGTCCATGGTCGCTCTTGACCCGATGGACGCTTCCGTCTGACGGGCGTCATATGAACCGGCATTCCACGACGAACCGACCCGAAGGCTGCTCGACCGGCTCGACATCCAACCCGACTGACTGGGCGATCTCCCGAAACTCGCTCAGCGTATCGCTCCTGCCGCCCACGAGGATCGTTTCGGGCGACAACCCCTGGCGCTCGCCGTCCGGAACGACGACGCCGGAGACGATCACTCGCCCGTCGGGACGCGCAGCTTCGGCGCAGCGGCGCAGGATCGCCGTCGTCCCGTCGGCATCCCAGTCGTTCAGAACCTTCATGAGCAGGTAGACGTCCGCGCCGGACGGCAGCGGATCGAAGAAGCTCTGCCCGACAACCGCGACTCGGTCCGAGACGCCCGCCGCGTCGAAGACCTCGCCCGCGCGCGCGACGGTTCCCGGCAGATCGACCAGCGTGCCGCGCAGATGCGGATGGGCGCGAAGGACCTCCGCGAGCATCGCGCCAGTTCCACCGCCCACATCGACCACTCGCCGGACGGACTCCCATCCGCCCGTGATCGACGGAACCTGCGGCACGCCGTGCCCGACGACTCCCATCAGCGCGTCGAAGCTGGCGGCAAGCTCCGGATGCGCTACCAAGTCCTCCCAGAAGGGCTTGCCGAAGACCTGGTGGTAAGCGGGCTCTCCCGTGCGCACCAACTCGAGGAGCGTCCCCCACGCGCGAGCCATCCGCCCGCCGATGCCGTCCAGGTCGAGATAGAGGCGGAAGCCCGGCTGCAGGAGCGCTTCGGCGGCTGGGTTCAGAGCGAACCGTCCCGGCTCCGGCTCGTCAAAGACGCCCTTCGAGACGAGATGACGCAGCAGTCGTCCGAGCATCTCCTGGTCGCATTCGACAGCGGCGGCGAGATCGTCGATCCGGCTGGTTCCCGCCGCGATGCACTCGGCGATGCCCAGCGTCGCGACGACCCGCAGGCTCCAGGGCGTACAGAGATCGCCCAATGCCTCCATGTCGACCGATTTGCCACTCACGCGCGCCCTTCCCATGTCGATAGGCTGAGTTCCGGGCGTCCAGCGCGTGTCGCTCTCACTTAAGGCAGTCCACCGGCTCGCCGTCGAACGGGTTCTCCTCGGCGGTCAGCATCCAGCCCATGCAGGGAGGGATCGCCTGCCCGCCGTCGTTCCCGCCGCCCGCCCATCGCGCGTGGAATGCATCGACGACCTCCGGCGCGAAGATCGCGGGAACCGCCATGCGCGGCTTCTGGTTCGTGATGAGCTCGAAGTGGATGTGGCAGCCGGAGACGCCCTGCGGCAAGTACATGTAGCCGAGGATATCGCCCTTGCGAACGACGTCTCCCTCGCCGACCCGCAGATAGGACAGGTAGAACCCGGGCGAGGGCTCCGGAACCATCGGCTCGATGCTGTACTCGAACGACCAGATCGTGTCGCCGTCCCGCGCGATGGCGATGTTGACGCCGTACCGGTCGTTTTCGCCGACCCTCAGCGATGGCGTGACCCGACTGACGTAGCCGTCGGCGACGGCGTAGACGGGCGGGTAGTCGCTCGGCTCCGAGCCACCGCGTGGGAACCGTCCATCGCGGTTGTCCCAGTGGACGTGGGCTCCGGTGTGCGACGCCGCCGCCCGCCTGCCCCTGTAGGGATGCCCCGCGCTGATATCAGCCAGATCGACCAGAAAGTGGTCGGAGGGATGGGTTCTGAACGTACGCAGGTCGGGCAGCATCGAGCTCGGCTCGGAGGCGAGGACGTAATCCCGCTCCGGGTGGGCATTGTACCCCCGGCAGGGATCGGCGTCGCGCTTCGCCTTGGGGACGATCAAGTTCGCTGGCGTGAACCCTCTGCGGGCGTATTCGCGGAGGATCGCCGGTTCCATGAAGAGGAAGGGCGACGCGTAGGTTCCCCAGCTCGTCAGCGCGATGTCGAACGACGTCGTCGGAGGCAGCCGGTCGAGCGGCACGCGCGACAGGTCGGCGGGAGGGAACCGCGCGACGGGCAGCCCCGCTTTGACGGACTGCCCGACCTTCACGAGCGGATCGCAGTGGAAGAACACGAACCCCCAGTCGGGAGCCGCCTTCGCCGCGATCCGCATCTGCTTGCCCAGCGGGAACCCCTCGTCCTCGATGCCGGCGATCTTGCCATCGAACGGCGCGTAGCCCAGCGTCGGGCGCTCCGAGAACCACGGAACCGACGTGCGGACGTAGTGCTTCATCGAGCGTTCCGTCTCGGTCTCGCCGTCGGTGTTCTTTCCGCTGTAGTCGTGCCCAGCGCAGCTTCGGAACTTGCTGATCTCGATGATGACGGCGGGATCGAGCGGGTTGGCGGTGATGAGGCGCGCTGGCGGCGGGGCTGCGACGGCTGCCGCTGAGACGAAGGCGAGGATGAGCAGGAGCCCGGGCATGTCCGTCGATCCCGTCAAGCGTCTGACGCGGGTGGTTCCGCACGCTCCGCGCGGAGGGCTTCGACCGCCGACCGCGTCCCGCGCGTGTTCTCCTCGATGTCAATCGCCATCCGCAAGCCTTCTGCCTGCATCATCAGGACCCAGAAGATCAGCAGTCCGTAGATCAGGCTGACGAGTATGACAGTCAGGAACGCCGTCTGCCCCATGGCGGTCTGCCCCATGGCGGCACCGACGATGCCAACGAGAACGCCGATCGCCCCAGCGCCGAGGGCGACCCATGCCAGAACACGCATGACCTTGACCGAAAGCTGCAATACGGGATACCGGCGCTCCATAGGAGCACTCTCCTTTCCTGTGGGACGCGTGCCCACGTGCACATGATACAACCTCGCCGCACTGTGTTCAATCAGGCGCGACTGCCACGGCGATCCACGCCAGAACACGCAACACCTTGACGGACAGACGCAACACGGGATAGCGGCGCTCCATGAGAGCTCTCTCCTTTCCGAT
>VGLH01000104.1 GCA_016866785.1 Candidatus Poribacteria bacterium | reverse complement strand
TCCTGCAATGAACGCAAGCAGCAGGCACGCCGCGGTCATGCCGTACACAGTGGCAAGCCGCAGGTGGACAGGCTCTCGATGGACGGTTGGTGTCATTGTCTGGTGCCGGCGTACCGCTACCTCAGCGCTACCCGATCTGGATACCCCTTGACCGAGATGCTGGCGATACGTGGCAAGAGCTTCGTCTCGATCCTGACCCGTAACCATCTTGGTGCCATGCCGGGTTGCGTCCCGCCGGGATCCATGTCGAAGTAGTGATAGACATCAGCGTCAACGCTTAACGAAGTGAATTTCAGACCACGCTGAAATGAAGCTGCCTGCAGCACGTCCCCGTCGGAGTCCATGATGGCAAGCTCCCAGTAGTAACGAACCCCCCTGTTGAATAGATAGTCTGCGCGCAACGCCTTCCAGACTTCTGGATAGAATGCGGCGGCGAACACCTTCCGGCCGAGGAAACGGAACCTTACCTCCTCCGTACCAGCCGAGAGTGTCTGCAGCGTCTTGTAGAACTGCTCAAGCTTCTTCTCGTCGTACCCGGTCCTGACCGGAACAACGACGACGCTGTACGTCGGATCCGATGCGTCCGTCTCGATAGTCTCCACCTCGCCAATTTCCATGGGAAGCAGATCGCGGAGAAACTCATTGACGGCGGCCTCGACAGCCTTGAGCTGCGCATCCTTCCTCTCGAGCTCGGTACGGGCTTTCTGGAAGAGCGACACGCCCGACACGCGAACCTGGGTCTTTTGCAGGTCGGATGCCGCCAATCGGAAGTAGGGGTCGATCTCAAGAGCGCGGTTGAGGAAGTCCTGTGCCTTCTCAGGCTGGCCGCGGTGCAGGAGCTCCTGCGCTTCGAGGTGCATGCGGGTCGCCGCAAGAGACGGCGACGGGATCTGCATGATAGCGACTAGCTCAGACGGAGCGAGCGTGATGCCGAGGGTGGCGAGAATCTTGACTGCCAGCGTCTTCTCCATGGCGAAGATCGCTGCTACATCATCTTGGACTGAGGCGACCCCCCTGGATAGGCCTGTGGTGGTCTCGTAGAGCTTTGCGTCGACGCGAAGCGTATTCCCGATCTTCATAAAACTCCCGGTCAGGACTGTGTCTGCGCTGATCAGCTCTCCCATTCGGGCACTCTTCTTCGGATCCATCAAATCGGACAGAGAGAGTTTCTGCTCCCTGATGACCGAATCGAGGTCGAGGCGGGCGACAACGCGAACCTTCCCTGTCGACGCCAGATCGGTTGACAGCATGTCCGCAAAGCCATGGGACAGCCAATCGAGATCACGATCTTTGGAGTTGTCCGAAAACGCGGCGACTGCGATGACTGGAGAGGACGAAGACGCTTCGCCGAGCAAGGCCCCGGCGATGCTCTGCGCGTAAGCTGCGTTCGTAGATGCCAAGGCGACAAGAAGAGTCATGGAGAGGTGGATGAGTCGTGTCATCTGATGGTCCTTGGTGGAGAGAGTCATTCGTGACGTTGGACGCCTTAGGCGGCGAGTACTGCACACGTTACTGCTCCCGCTTCCACTTCTCGTATTCCGCGACATCACGCTCCAACTCCGAGAAGGCTTGGGAGGCGCGAAAGCGCGTGTAGAGGTTCTGCTGCGCGCGGATGCGGTTCACCATCGCGGCGTTCGCCTCGCCGACGGGCATCTCCAGGAGCGTGTAGACCCGATAGCCGTTCTTCTCGCGCTTCATTTCCTGCTTGCTGACGCGCGTCGCCGTCGTGACGAACGAGGTGACCGTCTTGCTGACGTCGGCGGCGAGTTGAAGGAACTCGCCCTCCTCGACGCCGTTGACCTGCTCGCGGAACTGCTTGAAGAGGGCGTTCACCTTCGTCTCCGCGGCGCGGGCGATCTCGACGCGGGCGGCTTCCGTCGCCATGGTCCGCGCCATCTGCAAGTCGCTCGACATGCCGACGCCAACGCCGTAGAGGGCGTCATCGCTCTGCGGTGGATTCTCGTAGAAGCCGGGAACCGCTCCGCCGCAACCCAGAACGAACGCGAACGCGAGCCACATGACGCTTTTCATTGAGCGGTCTCCTTCCGAATGTCGTAGGCGACGACGTCTTCCGTGCGCTGATCGCGCGGGATCGAGGCAAGCCACTGGTTCATGTCGAGCAAGGGGAGCGTCGAATCGGGAGCCGTTCTCGGCGGGTTCCAGCGCGTCTTCGTCGCGACGAGAAAGAAGGATTCCGTCGCCGTGTTCCGTTCGGGCGCGAGACGCATTCGGAGATGAATCCCCTGCTCCCGCTCGATCTTCGAGGGAATCTCTGTCGTTTGGTTCGCGCTCAACGCGGCTTCGGCGAGGACATCCGTAGGAATCAGGAGATAGACGCGCCCGTCGCTAGTCACGTTGAATAGCGTCAGGAAGGCGTTTCGTGTCGCCGTGACGCTCAGGACGCACTCGTCGTTCTCGCGGAACGTCTCTCGGTTCAGCGACGCGACGACGCGAAACGTCTCGTCGGACGAGCCCCGGTCGGGAGCCACGAGACAGCGCGCCTCGACGCGGTAGCCGAGAATCGGCGCGCCGCCGTCGCTGGGCGTCTGGACGACGCTCCATCGGGGCGTCTCCGTCTTGACGACGACGCCGCGCGCGTCCGAGCGGCTCAACTGCGTGAACGCCTTGCGGAACTCGGCGTCCGAATCGGCGACAATCCGCGTCTCGGTGACATCCACGCGAATCCCGACGGCGAGTTCGACGGCGTTCTTGTAGGCGTTCCGAAGGGCGATCTGCTGGGCTTCCTCCGCCGTCTTATATTGGAGATAGGCTTCACCGACGGCGTTCACCCACGTGGGTTCGCGGAGCGGCGACGGCGCGTCGTCGCGCGCGTCGCGGTCGTCGGGCGCGGCGCTTTGACCTTCGCGCGGCAGGGAGAGCGAGACGGTCGTCGTCCTGCCGTCCGTTATCGTGAACTCCCGCTCCTGCGTCTTGTGTCCCTTCTTCGACGCGGTGAGCGTGTAGGTTCCCGTCGCGAGCGGCGCTTCGTTCGTCTGGCGGAGTCGGAGACGGGCGATCGCCGCCTGTTGTTCGGAGTCCGCCTCGTCGGGAAGGGAGCCGACTTCCAACGTCTTCGCGGCGAGCGAAATCGCGGCGTCGTTCGGCGCGACGCTCAACGCGAGTGTCCCGAAGGCGAGTTCCAGAGCGACGTCGACCGATTGGCCCTCCGCAGTCACATCGACATCGCTCCGTTGCGCCCTGTATCCCTTGCGCGAGACGGCGACCGTATAGCGGCCCGGCGTCAGTCGGAAACGGCGCGTTCGTTCGAGGCGGCTTTCCGGCGCGAAGCCGCGACCGCCGCTCGCCGTGACGGTCACGTCCGCGTCCTCCGGTTGAACGCTCACGACGAACCCCATCGCGTCGGGCGGTGCAAGGGGCTCCGACGGCTTCGGCGGGGGCGTCGCTTCGGGATGGAGGAGAGCCTGCAGCCGTTCGACGACTTCGGAGACGGAACGCGCTTTGAGCCGAAGCCCGTCCACTTCGGCGATGACGCGCTCCTCGTGCGGCGTCAGGACGCCGGCGAGGATGCCCCGCTCCAACGCCGCTTCGGCGGTTCGGACGCAGAGGTCGCGCAGGTCGGCGGGGAGGTTCGCGGCGGAGACTGCGGCAAGACGGGCGTCGCGGAGTTCGCGAGCCTCCCGCGTGCGCGCCTCGAATGCGGGCGTGACGGCAAGCGGGATGTCGCCCCGGACGGGGCCCGATTCGTAGCGTCGCGTCGGCTTCTGCACCTTCGGGAAGCGGCTCCGCGTGTATTCCGGCACGCCCTTCTCGACGTAAAGGGAGGCTTCCGTGAACGTCACGAGCCCGTCGCGGTTCACGTCGGCGTCGCCGTTGAGTCCTTTGAGCAGGAACGCGGTGAAGACGCCTCCCGTGTCCTCCTCCCACGAGACTTCGGATTCATCCGAGGAGAGGAGAAGAGCGCGTCCTTCGGACTTCTGGAATGCGTCGAGGTAGCGTTGAACGAGACCCGTCGTTCCGGCGGCGCGGGCGCCCTTCGGCTTGACGCCTCCGGCGTGGCATGCGTCGAGAATCACGACGACTTTGCGGGCTTCCATCTGCGCGACTCGTCTTGAAAGGTCATCGTAGTTGACCGCCGACGCGTCGAGGTCGCGCATGTCGACGTCGTAGGGGACGAGGTAGGTCGTCTCCGTCTCGCCGAGGGGTTTGTATCCGTGCCCGCTGAAGTAGAACAGGACGAGATCATCGGGCGCCGCTCGTTTCGCAAGCTCGTTGAAGGTGATGAGGATGTCGCGCTGCTTCGCCTTCTCGTCGGTCAGAACAGTGATGTTCGCCTGGGCGAATCCTCCTTTCGCGGGATCGCTTAGGAACGTCGCGAGGGCTTCGACGTCTTTCGTCGCCGCCTTCAACGGCGGAATCTCGAACGACTCCGACGTTTGAGGGTACTCCGAGACGCCAACGAGCAGCGCCCACCGCTTGCCCGGCGTCACCGTTCCGAGAACGGAGGGGGTCGCCTTAGGCGCTTCCTCGACGGCGAGGGTGCGGGGTTCCTGTCCCCGCGTCGCGGCGACCAACGAGCACGCGAGAACAAAACACCATGCGAATCGGTCGTAGCACGTCCGTGTCATCTTCGACTCTCCAAGTCATGGCTTTGCGGCGAGCTCCACAAGAGCGCGGGCTTTGACGCTGTCCGTCGCCTGAAGGGTCGGCGTCTGCTCCCGTTCGTAGAGCTCGAAGGCGGCTTTCGGGACGCTTCGGGACAGATAGCGATCCAGTTCGTCGACGGTAATCCGCGCATCGGCGTCTGACTCCGCCTCACCGCGGACACCGCGCAGGAAGAAGTAGGTGAACAACCCGTGCCGAACGGCGGGATACGACGAACTCCACTGAAAACCCGAAGCGGCGGAGAACACGGCGATGCCCGCCTTGGCGACCGGGTCCACATCCCATACGGCTTCGCGTGCTTCCGCTAGCAGTCGCGGCGCGTCCGACTCGTTCGCCCTCCCGCTGCCGCTGAAGCAACTGTCGAGGACGACGGTCACGCTTCGCGCTCCAAGCGCGGCGAGACGCGAAAGGACGTCGCCGAGCGGGACGCACGTCTGCGCCGCGTAGTTTGGGTCGCCGTCGTAGGGGACGAGAATCGGCTTCACGCCTTCGGGCGTAACGGAGGGAGCTCCGTGACCTGCAAAGTAGAAGAACACATCAGCGGCGGACGGGGTCCCAAGCGTCTTGACGCGGCGCTCCAGCCAACCGTCTTGGTCGAAGACGCGGGCGAACTCGCCCTTCGTCGCGCCGGAGTCCGTGCGGACGAGGATGTTCGACGGTTCGAAGCCAAACGCTTGTAAGAGATAGCTGCGGACGGTCTGCGCGTCGCGGAGGGCGAACGGGACGACGGGCAACGGCGCGGACTTGTCCTGCGGGTAGTCCTCGACGCCGATGACGACGGCGACGCCGTGCGGGTTTCTTCTCTTGGCGAGGGGGAGGTTCTCGTCGACGTTGACGCCACGAGTCCGAATCGTGGCAGAAACCGGCTTCGGCGGGTTGCCGGAATCTTCTTGAAACGTCGCTGTGATTGAGAGTTCGCCGGTCTGCAAGGTGAGTTCGGCTTCGATTGGGACGTCGACGGAGCGCTCCGAGCGCGCGGGAATGTCGCCAACTGAGACGGTGGGCGGAGCGGTGACACCGGAGACGCCGGAAGTCGAAAGCGTCGCCGTGACGTTCCGGGCGTCTCCGTCGCCGTCGTTGCGGACGATGATGCGGAGCGTCGCGGATTCGTCGGCTTCGAGGGTGTCGTCTTGGGAGGAATCAACGAATGTGGCGGCCGCGTTCAGAGTGGTAGCCGATGTAATCGTCGTCAGTTCCGGTTCGGACGCTACTCGCGCGATCGATGTCTGAGATAGTTCGAGGGAAATGCGTCGCCAGACACGGGTAGTTCTGTCAACGGAACCAGATGCGAGAAAACGTCCGTTTCTACTGAACGCAACCGTATAGACCCAACCTGTGAATTCAGTGAGTTTCTTGAGCTCGGTACCGGTCGTTACGTTCCACAGACGCACTGTACGATCCCAAGAGCCAGTTGCGAGATAACTACCTGACGGATCGAACGCGACCGACCAGACTTCGTTTTCGTGTCCACGGAAATCGCGTATGCGTCTACCCGACGCGACGTTCCATATTGCTGCGGTACTATCAGACGATGCCGTTGCCAGATACTTACTATCTGGGCTGAACGCCACAGAATTCACGTCGCCCGTATGTCCTCGGAATACCCGAACCTCACTCGCGGATTCGACATCCCATAAACGAGCGGTGTGGTCGGCAGCACCAGTCGCGAGATAACGACCGTCTGGACTGAAACAAACAGACCGGACCCAGTTCGTGTGGCCATTCAATACGCAGCGTTTTGATCCCGTCCTAACGTCCCATAGTCGCACGGTTTGGTCTTCTGACGCGGTTGCAACGAGGCATCCGTCGGGACCAAACGACGCCGACAGGACTCCTCCGCTGTGCCCCCGTAGGGTGCTAATCTCTTTTCCGGATTCGGCTTCCCAGATACGCGCTGTTTTGTCCCACGACGCGGCGGCGACGAGTCGATCGTCCGTGCTGAAGCAGATCGATACGATCCCACCACTGAAACCTTTGAGAGTACGCAGCTCACGTGAAGACGAAACGTCCCACAGCTTTGCGGTCATATCGTCGGAACCGGTCGCGAGGAATCGCCCATCCGTACTCAGACTCACCGTATTGACAGGAGCATGATGCGAGCTGAAGATTCGTATTTCGCGCCACAAAGGCTCTCGTTCGCGAAACGTATAGCGGGCTCGTTGCCAATCAACCCACACAGACACGAGTATCAGATCACCGTCAGCGATTTGACACATGCCTTGGGCACTTCGGAGAGCGTTTTTCGCGCCTCGCGCGAGTTCGCGAGGCATCTGTAGTCGCAGTTCGACCGGAGGCTGAAGGTAAGTAGCGTGCGATAACGTCGCCGGAAACTCACGCGCGTCTGCTTCGTAGACTCCGAGCGTCATCTGCAACGAAACGACGAATCGCTGCCCTTCAATTTCAGCAGTCTCCCTCGGAATACGCGCCGTTTCCGCGTCCAGACGCGCCCTGTACTCCTCCGTCGTCTCGAACTCATCCTTCGGCAGACTCGGCACGTTCGCCAGCTCTGCGCGGAGTTGCCGGATGCGCTCCAACGCCGCGGCGAGGTCGGCTTCGTTCCCGGGCGTCGCCGCGTTCGCGTACCCGCTGATGGCGAGAGCGAACGTCAAGGACAGCCACAACCGTCGTCGCATCGTGCACTCCTCTCATCGTTCACGGGCGCATCGCCCGCGCGAGCGTGTAGCAACTCCCGTCCGCCGGGTTCCGCCAGCGCTTGACGACTCGGAGACCGGTCAAGCGCACGTCCACGTCGACCGTCGAGACGCCGCTCTGCTGAGCGTTCTCGCGGCGATGCAACTCCCGCACGACGGCGCGCGCCGC
Source organism: Candidatus Poribacteria bacterium (assembly GCA_016866785.1). Classification (NCBI taxonomy): domain Bacteria; phylum Candidatus Poribacteria; species Candidatus Poribacteria bacterium. The sequence continues at coordinate 6,947 of VGLH01000104.1, read as the reverse complement.
CTGTGCGAGTCCGAGTCGAGCGTTCCGCTCGGCAACCTCCCACGACGACTCCTCGTGGTAGTAGGCGACCGAGACGCCCACCGCGTAGAGGCATGTGGGGTCCTGGGGCAGGCTCGTCGTCCACGCCGGTGGCTTCACGGGGAAAGAGATCGTCTCGTCGTCGAACGAGAGTCGTGCGCTCGACGGCCTCGCTAGCAGGACGAACACCAGTCGGTCTGACGCCGACTGGGCGATGGCTTCTCCGTCCTTCTCGTACGCGCGGGCGCGGGCATCGTCGAACGCCTCGGCGGTGTCGTTCCCTGCGAAGAAGGTCCCCAACACGTCGCGCTCGATGCCTCGTCCGCCTTCGTACGAGACGCTGTCTTCAATCGCGAGCGCAGCAGCTGCGACATGCCGTGCCGACGCTACGGAAGACGCCTCATGGTGGTATGCCGGACTGTATCCAACGGCGTAGGGCCCCTCCGGCGTCTCGAGAAACCACCACGGATAGCGGCTCTCTGCACCCGACGAGAGGCGGTGCCCGGCGCATCCGGCAATGACGGAGACGGAGAGGACTCCTGCGAGGAATCCCCTCCGTCCCAGGCTCTTGCTGGTAACCACCGGCTACTGCCCTGAAGCCGTCCCGGAGCCATCGCTTGCCGCGTTGCCGAGGGATGGAACCGCTGGCGGCGTTCCGGTTCCCTGCTCCTTCTTCCACTTCTCGAAGGCGGCGACTTCCTGTTCAAGCTCCTGGAATCCCTGCGACGCCCGGAACCGCGTGTAGGCGTTCTCCTGAGCGCGCAGGCGATCTCTCAGACGATAGCCGGCTTCGCCGAGCGGCATTTCGAGGAGGACGTAGACACGGAACCTCCCGTTCTCGTTCATAACAGCCTGCTTGGACACGCGCGTTCCCGCGATGACCTCGTTGGCGACCGATTTGGAGACGTTCGTGTTCATCCGGAGCAGCTCTTCGTCCTCGGCAGCGCCGGTCTGCTCCATAAAGGACTTGAACAGCGCAGACACCTTTGCTTCGGTCGCATTGGCGATGGAGACCCGCGCAGCGTGCTCCGCGCCATCCTTCGCCATCTGAAGGTCCCGCGAGTCGTTCGTGCCCGTTCCGTACATGAAGTTCGCGTCCGTCGGCGGGTTCATGTACCAGTCAGGGATCTGCGAGAGCGCCTGATCGACTTTCCTCTCGTCGGACACCTGCTGTGGGCTCTTCTTCGCGCCTCCACACCCGACGACACTCAACACCAACAACGCGACAAGCCAACGATTCCGCCCCATGGCGTTTCTCCTTCGGATCGGTTTGTCTGACCCGGGTCCCGTATAGCGTAGGTCGTATGGCTCCTTTCTGTCGATGCCCTGCAGATCACTGCGAAGGGATCAGAACAAAGCTGCTTCCGGGCTCATTGCCCCGGAGCTCTCCCCAGCGGGGCTGCGGCACGACACGTTCCAGGTATCCGTGGATCTCCTCGAGCGTGAGGATGCCGTCGGTGCCGCCGAACGACCTCAGAGCTTCCAGAAACGCCCGCGTGAACGGGCTGTGCTGCCCCGGTCTGCCGTCAGGCACGTACTCCTTCGCGCCGGCGGTGATGTATCGCCGTGTCGCGTACTCCATCTTCCGGCGCAGGAACTCGCTCCGCGTCGCCTGTGCGTAGTCGCCTTCGACGTCCCTTCGAGGAGCCATCGCCAAGGTTCGATCGAGCGTGCCGGCGAAGCACGAATCGACGACGAGGAGCACGTGGCGGCAGTCAAGGGCTTCGAGAACCTCGGTGACATCTGCGTGGGGAAGGAGCGTCTCGTAGAGCGGATCGTCCTTTGGGTTCCGACTGTCGCGGAAGGCGAGATAGCCTCGCTGGATCCGCTCCGAGAAGAACCCGTGACCCGTTACGAAGACGAGCAGTTGGTCATCGCGACCGAACTGTCGCTCGGCGAGGGCGTGGAGCGCAGCGCGGAACTGCGAGCGCGTCGGATTGCGGAGCACGTGCGTCTCGCAGCGATATGCCTCGCGGAGCTCGCGATCCACGGACTCTATGTCCGCCACTGGATTGGCGAGATCGGGCAACGTGTCGTAGTCGCCGGTGGCGACAAGGAGGGCATAGGTCTTGAACGCCGGCGCCGGTTCTACCGCAAGGCTGATTGCGACCGTCTGCGGCGCCGACACGGCTCCCTGGTCGTCGACTGCCGTCGCGGACAGCGTGTTGATGCCAGGAACGAGCGTAACGGCGAATGCCTGCTGGGCGGGAGCGCTTGACCCCTGACGCATGTAACCACGGGCTGCGCTGACAGGGCTGCCATTGTGGATTAGGCGGATCTCCGTCACGCTGCCATCCGAGTCGCGCGCCTGCACGACGACGTCCAAGCCGGGATACGTGAACGCTTGACCCTCGGATGGAGACTGCACCGAAACGGACGGAGGCGTGTTCGCTACGATTCCTGTCGACCACAGGATGATCGTCCCGTCAGCCGAGCCCGATGCGAGCATCTGGCCGTCCGAGCTGAAGGACACCGATTCGACCGCATCCGCATGCCCTTTGCAGGACGTTCGGAGTCTTCCCGAAACGGCATCCCACAGCTTCACCGCAGGATCCACAGAGCCTGAGGCGAGTGTGCGACCGTCCGGACTGAACGCCACCGAGAGGACCGTAGACGCATCCTTGATGGTTTCCCGCAGACTTCCAGACACCACGTCCCACAACTTAACCGTATGGTCACCAGAACCCGAGGCGAGCGACCGGCCGTCCGGGCTGAATGCTACCGAGCTAACTCCGTGCGTATGTTCTAGAGTCGCTCGCAAGCTTCCCGAAGCCGCGTCCCACAGCTTCACCGTGGTGTCAGTCGAAGCCGACGCGAGCGTTCGAGCGTCCAGGCTGAAAGCCACGGACCGGACACTTCCCGCGTGCCCCTGCAGCGTCGTCCTAAGGATGCCAGAAGACGTGTCCCACAACTTCACCGTCTTGTCTTCCGAGCCCGACACGATCGTGCTACCGTCTGGGCTGAAGGCCACTGCTATGACCCAGTCAGTGTGCCCTCTTAGAGACGCTCGCAGGCTTCCGGACGGCACGTCCCACAGCTTCACCGTATGGTCCCAGGAACCCGATGCGAGTGTCCGACCGTCTGGGCTGAAGGCTACCGAATAGACCTCAGACGCATGTCCCGTAAGTGTCTTCCGCTGGTTCCGCGATACGATATCCCAGAGCTTCACCGTGCCATCAATCGAACCCGACGCGAGAGTCCGGCCGTCCGGGCTGAAAGCCACAGACATGACCCAAGACTCATGCCCTTGGAGGGTCGCGATCCGCGTCGGCGTTCCCTGAGCGAGGGCGTCGGGTGTACCCACGGCTGCGCAGAGGAGCCATGCTCCCGCCAATAGGAGTTGCCATCGTCTCATCGAGGCGTCCCCCCCTCGCGCCGTATTGTCGTTAGCGTCAGAGACGTCGTCGTGTTGTCATCGACATCACCTTGGCGCACGAACCCCCGGTACCGCGCCATCGCAGATCCCAGCGATTCGTCGAGAACGTCATACGAAACACCGGCAATCAGCTGACGACGCGTTTTGATGGGAGGAGGGGTCTTGACGTAGGCGAACCCTTGGACTCGCTCTACGCCGAATGGAGCCGAAACGCTGTAGCGTTCTGGGATCTCAACGACTCGGTTCGCCATCGTCGCAGGGATCGTGTAGTCCTCAAACATCACGACGCGCGTGCCATCCGCCAAGTGGTAGAGCAGACGCACGGTGCATGGCCGGTTCGTCCGGACGTAGAGCTTGTAGACGTCGCCTTCCTCGAATGCGAGACCGTCCGCCCCACGGTTCGTCCACAGTTCCAGCCGAAGCGCGCCTGAGACGACCTCCAGCTCGGCGTCGCCGATCTCGTGCGAATCCGCCAGCGCTTCTGCAAAGTTCTGCGGGCGAGTGTCCAGATTCGCCTCGACGGCGAGCGCTCGGGGCAGTACGACCCTGGCGGACCCGACGCGCTCGGCAGTCTCAACTCGGTCCGCGAACCCGATGATCTCGATGTCTTCTCCGGACTCCACGTACGCGCTCCGAAGCAGCACTCTCGCCGATGACTGCCTCGCGGCGTCACGGCGCGTGTCCACACCTCGCGCCTGGAAGGAGGTCGTCATCGGTACCGCGCGCGGGCCAAGAGCGACCTCGATCAACCTACGGAAGTGGCTCGCGAACGGCGAGGAGAAACTGGCGCTGGAATAGACTGGCGTCTGCACAAGCACTGCGCTTCCCATGGGCGCGCAGCGGTCGAGCCTCCGCACTAGGAGCGCGGCAGCATCTGCCAACGAAGTCGGCGCGGCGTTCTCGACCTGATCGATCTCGGCATCGACCGTGCTTGACGCGACCGGAACAGTGGGCGGTTCGCCGTGCACAACCAACAGCACAGCGAGAGCATCGTCTAGGCGGGCAAGGAGCGGGTAGATGGCGGCGTAAGCTCGGAGCGCTTCGTCCCTCCGGCCAGCATGGGCAAGGCGGCGCGCGTTCTCCAGCGCAGCGCTGATCTCTTGTGCAGTGCGGTCAGCAATCTCGTAGTGGAGCCGCTTGGCTTCTTCACGATCCACATACGCAAGAGCGTAGGTGGTCTTCCCCTCGTCGCGGAGGCGGTACTGCACGCCGGCGATCTCCATCGACGCTGTCGACACGGTCTGCGACACTGCGACCGACTCGAAACGTTCTCCGATCTCTTCTTTGCGGCGAAGGTACTCGCTCTGGACGACCGTGCGGATGGATTTGACGAGGTCAGCGCGCGCGTCCTCGCGCGCTTCGCGAACACGGTCTTGCGGGTCCGTCGCTGTGCTTATGCCCTTGCCGAGGAGGTATACCGTCGGCGCGAGACCTTCCGAGCTCGCCACATCGCCGCGAAGGACGCCAGCCGACATCAAGACGCACACGATCAGAGCCCCGGTCCACGCTCGCGACATATCGCTCTCCTACTCCATAGAGGCTGTGCGGACTCAGTACCCGACAATGATCTGCGTCGCCGCGCCGGAAACTGTCGGGTGCTGGTCGGCTCCGCGGAGACGTCTCGCCATATAGGGAACGCCCTCAGCGTCGTCCGTAAGGAATGAGGCGAGTTCGCCGTTCGTGAGGCGCTTGTCGCGGTTCGCGTCCGCCGCGCCGGAGAGCGCTTTGAGGAGGTAGTAGGTCAGGAGCCCGTGCTTCATGTCGTCGTACCAGACGCTGACTTCCGTCCCGCGCGAGGCGGTCACCACCGTCGCGTTCGGCAGGAGGAGCAACGGGTTGTCCACCTCGATAACGACGGGACTGATGCCGGAAAGGAGCGTGCCCGCCGGGCTGGAACCGGAGAAGCAGGCGTCGAGGACGACGGTCACCTGCGTGGCCGGTATCTTCGCGAGGTTCGCGTAGAGGACGTCCAACGGGTATCCGTTCAATTCGAGACGGCGGGGGTCGCAGTCCGTCGGGACGAGATAGCCCTTCTTGTCGCCAACGTTCGGGGCTCCGTGACCGGAGTAGTAGACGAACACCTCCGACTTGCCCGGCTTGACAAGGTCGAACAGCCGTCCCCTGTGCGAGTCCTTCGTGCCGAACAGGCTGTTGAACACGGCTTGGGTCGCGTTCTCGTAATAGAGAATGTTCCCATCGCGGTATCCGAACGTCGAGGTGAGATACTCCTTGACGACGGTCGCGTCGCGGTTCGCGTAGGCGACGGGCGGCACGTCGCGCGTCCCGTAGTCGCGGTTTCCGATGACGACGGCGACGGCGTCGGGACGGCTGTTCCCCGTCTTCGGGATGTTCATGTCGACGTCGACGGTGAGCGTCGGGGCGGGCGGCGCGTCGGGACGCCCTGTCTCCTCTTTGCCCGAAACAATGACCTGATTGGGTTTTCGGGTCTGCTGGTTCAGCGGGAGGGAGACCGTCAGCGTTGTGTTGTAGCGGGATCGCGCCTCCGTCACGCGGAGTTCCAGGGGAATCGCGCTCGCCGAGAAGCGCTTCGCCACGAAGAACGAGAAGGTGATCTTCTTCCAGCGACCCGCCCGCAGCTCGCCGAGGTCCAACGTCGTCGTCGGCGATTGGTAGACGACCCCGTCGGGAACGCTTGGCGTCACGCCCACGCCGCGGGCGTCGCCCTCGCCGGCGTTCTGGAGGATCACCGAGACTTCGATGAGCTCGCCGGGCTCGATTCTGCCGTTGCTGTTGCCCTGCGACTCGCCTTCGCGGTCGTCGTCCACGCCGACGGCGGTCGGGGGTATCTCGAAGCGCGGCGGGCGCAGCGGGCGCGTGGTGAAGGTCACGATGACCGGGTCGGCGTCGGCTCCCCACGTCGCTTCGAGGACGTCGACCTGCACCCGCGCGGTCTGGTCGGGAATCGTTTCGACGGCGCGAATAGGGATGGAGACCTTCGCCGAGGCGTTCGGCGCGATTTCGGCGACGGTTTTCGTCGCCTCGAACGTGATGCCCTTTGCGTTGTCGAGGTTCGTCAGTTGGACGTTGAGGTTCCGAGCCGCGCCTCTGCCCGAGTTCGCGACGGTGACTTCGATGGAGCCAGTCTCTTCGCCGTCGAGAAAGTCGTTGCCGGAGGGTTCGACGAAGGCGAGCGTTGTCGTGAGTTGGGGCGGGTAGTTCTCTCGCGGCGGCGTTGCCGCGCCTGCGTAGGAGGACACGTCCCACAACCGCACCGTCTTGTCATACGAACCCGAGGCGAGCGTCCGACCGTCCGGGCTGAAAGACACCGACCAGACATAGGACGTATGCCCCTCGAGCGACGCGACTTCCCGGCGCGACGCCACGTCCCACAACCGCACCGTCTTGTCAACCGAACCCGAGGCGAGAGTCCGACCGTCCGGGCTGAAAGACACCGACAAGACCGGTCCCGTATGCCCCTCGAGCGCCGCGACTTCCCGGCGCGACGCCACGTCCCACAACCGCACCGTCTTGTCACCCGAACCCGAGGCGAGCGTCCGACCGTCCGGGCTGAAAAGCACCGACGTGACCGGTT
>VGLH01000103.1 GCA_016866785.1 Candidatus Poribacteria bacterium | reverse complement strand
CGGTTCCCGGGACAATGTGAGGCGTTCCGTCCTGGGCGACGCGGTAGGGGGAGGCTCCGACCCTCGGATGGGACACTTCGCCGACGACGGAGAGACACGCGAGCTTGTCGAGATTCGTCCGCAGACCCATGGGGGCTCCTTACGCTGCCAGTCGGAGGGAGGTCGCGGCGCAGTTTAGCCCCCAGCGCGGATGACAGCAAGGCGAACCCCAATCCACGACCACCGCGCGACAACCCACCAAGGCCTCACGAAGACCGTTTTGGACTTCGAGCAAACTGAGCCGCGCTCCTAGTGGCAGGTTCCCAGAGCGGCTATGCATTGAGCGGCTTTTGTCTCTGCTTGACGCAGCGTCAACCCGCAGGAGCTTCCGTCCGTGGCACTCGACAGCGACTTCGTTCTGGAGGCTCTCCTGCGGCACAACTATCTGCCCATGCAGAAAAAAGAGAGTGAAGAACTTCCTCCCATCTTTTCGTCTTCGACGTTCACGCCTAACGTCGCCAGACAGCTCGCCGCAGCCAAGCCGGACCGGCAGTCGAAATGCGCACCGTGTCTCGGTTACGACGCTGTTGAGTACCGCTTGACACGCTTCAACAACGTCTCGCGAGCCTGCGCGATACCGCACCCGACTGCCTATGCTCTGCTATGTCTGTGCATCCATGACAACTGGAGCGATTTGGCCAGTATAGAGCAGAACCCCAGTAGCATCATACGTCCTCGCCGACACAGAGATGGGCGCCTGATCGTGATGGACTATGAGCGAAGCATGGAGAAACAGAGAGCAGCTCTCGTCAGCCGCACTGGTCAGCGATATGTGGTGACGACAGACATCTCGAACTTCTTCCCCAGCGTGTACACGCACTCGATACCGTGGGCCGCCGTCGGGTTCGACACGGCAAAGGCTACGCGAGGCACGAGGAGCGTCTGGTACAACAAGCTCGACACGTGTGCTCAGCAGATGAAGCGCGGTGAAACGCAAGGAATTGCCATTGGCCCTGCGACATCCAACATCCTGATCGAGCTTATCCTTGCAGTGATCGATAAAAAGCTCAGGAGTTTCTGCTCATCTAGGTAGGCCGCTTACGCTCGCTACATCGACGACTACACTGCTTGCTGTCGTATTGAGTAGGATGCCCGCGACTTCATTGTCCTCCTGGAGCGCGAGCTCGCCAGATTCAAGCTTGTCCTCAGCGTGGACAAGACACGGATCCGCCAGTTGCCTCGACCTCTTGACGAGGACTGGCTGACGGCGCTGAGGCTGTCCCTGCCGAGCGAGCCTCAACTCAATGCTCATGTCGCTTTGGCGTACATTGATCGGGCCGTTGAGCTTGCCGATAGGAGGCCGGATGGCAGCGTACTGAAGTACGCTCTGAAAGCCGTCAGTAAGCGGCTGAGTGCAGCAGCGAAGCTCGATGTGCTGCGATATGCCGTTGCTCTGTGCTTCCATCAACCCGTGCTGCTGCCACTCCTGCGGAACATCCTTCCTCCCAAGCAGTGGCCACGGGTCTTCGTGGATGAACTCAAGGAGCTTGTCCGCGAGAACGCGCGGTACCGAAGGTCGGACGCGATGGTCTGGGGGCAATATTACCTCCATGAGCTTGGTACTACGCTTGATCGGACCGCATCGAAGGCAGTCTACGAGTCCCAGGACTGTATGTCATTACTCCTGCTCTTCCTGTACGGTACGCGTTCACACCGCCAGTCTGTGGTTCGCTTCGCTGGCGGCCTAGACCCGGATGACGTCTACCGGCTGGATGAGCACTGGCTCTTGCTCTATGAGCTCTACCGCCGGGGCAAGATCCAGAACCCTTACCCTTACAATGACGGAACGTTCGACACCATGAAGACTGCCGGCGTGTCGTTCCTGACATAGCCCACCGAACCATACGCGGGCCACACAGACGACTACAGATACCCTCGAGACCACCATGTGCCCAAGGCTTCGAAGACATGCAGGGATACGTCGCCCTCTCCTGAATGCCGCTGCCGAACGCCCCACCTGCACAGCCGCTCCGGCCGAGCGTTCTTTCGCTATCTACCGAGTTCGTCGGCATCCATCCACGGGAAGGGGGATGGGACGGTGACGCAGGCGGACCGGAGCGTCTTCGAAGACGGTCCCTGTTGGGAAGCCTCGACCCAGTGATGAGCCTACGAAACAGACCACTCAGACACCGAAAACCGCATCGATGGCTTGGCGCGCCACGGACACCCACTTGCGGACGCGCTCCGGATCGCCCTGCACGGTCTCCACGTCCTTGAGCGTGATATCGACGCGGCATGCATTCACGCGGCATGCCTGTAGATCGCGTTCGAGAACGCGTCGGACATACCCCTCGTCGAACCCATAGCCGACCATGTCGGTCGGGCTTGGGCGGTAACTCAGGACGTAGTCGTCCCCGATGAGCTCCGCGCATCGGGCGCAATCCGCAGCCGGGGCGACGCCGATGCGCCGCAGATTCGGAATCTGCCGTAGCATCGGAATCTTGCGCGTCAGGTCTTCGCAGCATCCGTACGCGGTGAGACCGAACTTCTCGAGGATGGGGAGCTGATAGCGCAGGAGGAACTCCTCGTGCATCTGGGGCGAAACGAGCGTGAACTCCTGCGCCGCCATGTACGCCCAGAGCCGGTCGCGCGCCACACCGTTGACGTTCGGTTGAGGGTCCGGGAGCTCTTCAGCGTAGGGCATCGCCTGATTCTGGTGGGCGGACAAGCCCCAGTCGCCCGCCGCTTCGGCTTCGTCGTGCGTTTTCAGCACGCCGTCGCTCATGAAACGGCATAGGCGGTGAAGCCACTCCGGGTGATCCGCCATGTCCAACATGAAGTTCTCGATTCCCCGCAGATGCCCCAAATCTGTCGAGATGTCCGCCGACCACATCCGGTAGGCGGGGCCCCGATCCACATTGATCGTGATGAGATCGCCGATGGCTTCTCCGAGCCGTTCGACGTTCCGCGCTGTCGCCTGTTCGTCGATCTCGTGCCAGGGGGTGCGCAGCGATTCGAGGTCCGCCAACTGCTTCAGCGGGTAATCGAGCTTGTACGAACCGCGCGGCGTATCGCTGTGGCGGCGAGCGATGGCGACGCCCCACCCGCCGCATCGGTGCGTTGCCTGCACCGTGATCCACGGTTCGAAGATGGAGTCGTCATCGAGCGTGTTCCAGAAGAGATGCTGTCGGAACTGGCTCTCGTAGCGGCGTAGGTAGGGGTCTTGGCAAACACACCGGGACTCCGGCATCTCGCCCCACGCGAAGGCGCGGACGTAGATGAGTGGACGCGTCGGTTGGAGGCTGTTATGCCGTCGCCATTCTGCCCGTCGCCGTGCCTGGTCGGGATCAGCGCAGATGTCGAGGTACTGTTTCGCTAGGTCTCGGAGAACATCGCGATCCGTCATGGGTGTCTCGCCTTTCTGCCTATCCGATCCCTACCGACGATGACGCATTCCATTAGTACGCCAGCGCCGACGACGCGTCAACATAGCCGCAGAGCCACTTCTCCGCTATGCCGTCTGTCCGACCGCGTGCGCCTTCCTGCTATCCTCTATGTCCGTCGCGTATCTATCTATGTGAAGGGAGTAGACGGTGACGCCGGCGGACTGGAGCGCCTTCGAAGACGTCGAACTCGTCCTGGCGTCCCTGCTGGGGAACCTGGACGCGTTCGACGAGCTCGCCGCGCGCTACCGTCCGGCGATCGCCGCCGTCGCTCGGAGCATCGTCGGGGATGCCGCCGAGGACGTGGTTCAGGACGTCCTATTGCTCGCCTTCAAGGCGCTGCCGCAGTTGGAGGACCCATCGCGCTTCGGAGCGTGGGTTCACGCCGTGACGCGCCATCGAGCGCTGAGAGTCGCGGAGAGGTCGGCGCGCACGGAACCCCGCTCGGAGATCGACGAGGCGCTGCTCCGACGCAGCCGCGTCATCGCGCCAAGTCCTGTGGCGGTTCTCATCCTCAAAGAGGAGTGCGACGCGCTCCTCACAGCCGTCGAGGAGCTCGATCCCGACCACCGGATCGTCCTGCGGCTCTGCTATTGGGACGAGATGCCTCAACAGCGGATCGCCGACTTCCTCGGCGTTCCCTTGACGACGGTGAAATGGCGGCTCCACAAAGGGAAACGCGTGCTCTACGAACGGCTCAAGCCGATCCTTGGAGGAGACTGACAATGACCGAAGAACAGCAGCAGCAGGTCACGCATGAAATGCGCGCCATCATCCGGTTCCTGGAGACGACGGGCGAGACGGCGATGCACGCGAGTCTCACCGGCGCGCTCAAGAAGGGCGAGACGATGCTCATCCGGCAGTACAACGCCGTGCTGAGCCGTCTCGCCGAAGTTGGCATCGCGCCAAACTGGTTGTTCGAAGAGCTCGCCGACGATGCGGGGATCGACCACGTGGGCATCGCCGCGAAGCAGCTCGCCGCCTATCTAAAAGGCATCGGTGACGAGGGCGGCGAGTACGCCCATCTGCACATCGACCCCATGCGCGACTTCGGCAGAGCGTTCCGCGACGGGTTCGCGGGGTTCTTCGCGCACAAGCCTCCGGCTCCGCCGCATCCTCCCCGTCCCGGCGCGCCGCCACACGTCGCGGACGATGAGGGAGACGATTCCGGCGAGGAGTCGGAGCGCGACGGCGATCCGCAGCAGGCGGAGCTGCTGGCGAACGAACTGGCGCGGCAGATGCAGGACTTGGCAGAGCGCATGCGCCACGACGATCTGTCGCCGAAACAGATGCGCCGACTGGCAGAGCAAATGCGGAGGCTGGCGGAACGTCAGGGAGAGCTCGTTGGGCAAGCGCTCAGAGACCAATCTCGTCGCTGAGCGCTCGCCTGGAGCTCCTTAGCCGAAGAGCCGCTTGCGATCCTCGGCGACGCGCTGATCGTATGCCTTCTCGAGGACGGCGGACGGAGTGTACAAGGGTTCCAGCTCAGTGCGGAGCTTCCATGTGGCTTCTGCTGCCGTCACCAGCCGCGAAAGCTGTTCCGGGAAGAGCCCCTGGAACCCGTCCGACTTGGCGATCAATGGGTTCGGATGAGCTTCGACGAGCAAGACGGACGCCCCTGCGAACACGCTCGCGAGCGTCAGCGGGTGCACCAGGTCGCGGACGCCCGTTCCGTGCGAGGCGTCTACCGCGATGGGCAGATGCGACAGGTGATAGTGGAACGCAGCCACGCTGCCCAGATCGAGCGTATTGCGGGTATAGCGATTGGCGCTCATGACGCCGCGTTCGCAGAGGATGATGTTCTCTTTGCCCTTGGTCATCATGCGTTCGACCCACAGGAGGTACGCCTCCGAGTCGAGTGACGTGCCGCGCTTGTGGATGACGGGCAGCGAAGTGTCGCGGAGCCGGTTCAGGAGAGACGTGTTCCGGCTGTTGGGCTCGCCGATCTGCAGGCAGTCGACGCCGGCGTCTTCGTACTCAGACACCATCGTGTGGTCGAGGATTTCGACGGCGGTCGGGAGACCGAACTCCTTACCCGCCTTCACAATGTAATGGAGCGCCTGCCGCAGGTCTTCGACGGAATCCGCGCCCAGCCCTTCCCATCCACTGTAGGGACTGGAACGGTACTTGACAACGCCTCCGCGCAGAACGGAGCACCCGGCTTCCTTCACCATCTGCGCGGATTCCATGATCTGGACTTCGCTCTCGACGGAGCAGGGACCCGCGACCACGACCAGATCGCTGCCACCCACGACGACGTTCCCGATCGGAAAGCTCGTGTAGATCGGGTTGATGATGTCGCCTTTCTGGGCGGCGCGCTTGTAGGCTCGCGAGATGGGAATCAGCTCCTCCACGCCTGCCATCTCGAAGATCTCTCCCTGCGGCAAGGCGGAGATGTCGCCGTAGACACCGATCAATGTGATCTCGGTGCCGACTAGCTTGCCGGTCTGGTAGCCGAGCTCGTGCAAACGCTGCTCAACTGCCTGGATGTCATCGGCGCTCGCAGTGCGGCGCATTTTCACGATCATCTGAAAGCCTCGATCGCCTTTCACGTTCCCTGTGGTGTCATTCGATGCAGAACCGGCACGCAGCGCATCTGCGGCGACTCGCAAAGTGGAGCCCATTGTACGAACAGCAGCGCGCCAAAGCAATGATTTGCCGCGTTGCTGCCAGCCGTACTCGGGGAGTTCAGGATGGATCGGGATCGAGCCGGTTGATCAATGCGGCGGCGTACCCCGCTCCGAAGCCGTTGTCGATGTTGACGACCGTCACGCCGGAAGCGCAGGTGTTCAGCATCGCCAGCAGCGCGGCGAGTCCCTGGAAGCTCGCGCCGTAACCCGTGCTCGTCGGAACCGCGATCACGGGAACACTCACCAGCCCCCCGACGACGCTGGGCAGCGCGCCCTCCATGCCCGCGACGACGATGATCACGCGCGCCGCCGTCAGCACCGACGTATGGCTCAACAGGCGATGAATGCCGGCAACGCCCACGTCGTAGAGCCGCTCGACCCGGTTCCCCATGATCGTCGCCGTCTCGTAGGCTTCCTCGGCGACGGGAATGTCCGATGTCCCCGCGCTGACGACGAGGACGCCGTCTCGCGGCTCGACCGCGGAGGCGACGCGGCGGATGATTCGCGCGCGGTCGTTGTATTCCACATCGGGGATCGCCGCTCGGACGGCGTCGAAGACCTCGCTGCTGGCGCGGGTCGCCAACAGGTTCTCGCCCCGCGCGACGATGGCGCGGGCGATCTCGACGATGTGCTCGGTCGCTTTGCCGGGGCAGTAGATGACTTCGGGGAACCCATGCCGCAGCGAGCGGTGGTGGTCTACCTTGGCGAAGCCGAGGTCTTCGAAGGGAAGGTCACGCAGACGGGCGAATGCGTCGTCTACCGAACGTTCGCCAGCGCGCACTTCGTCCAGCAGACGACGCAGGTCCGTCAGATTCATCGGTAGGGATGCGCTTCCAGTGGTTCGTTTTGTGGGTAAGTGATCGTTCCCCACGCAAGACGCGCGTCCGATGTGGCTTGTGACCGTGGGAACCGGTTGGTTCCCAACCCCCTCCCTGCCCCTCCCCCTTGCGAAAGGGGAGGGAACGGGCTTCCTCCCCATTTATGGGGGAGGATCGAGGAGGGGGATGCATCGCCACAGCACTTGGGTCGCTTAAGTTGACACCAATGGTCTCAGACCCGCCCCTGCGACTCCACGCCGCTCGACCGAGCAATGGATCTGCGAACGGATCCGCTCAGTGGTCTTTTTCGTGGATGAACCCCGTGAAGTAGGGCGACGCGGCGCGTCGCCCCTACGGTACGGTGTCCGTGGACTCCATACAGATCGACGAAACAGACCACTCAGTGCCCGTACGGCAGCCGACGCTCGGATCAGGTGGCGACCGGCTCGTCGGACGGAGCCGCCTCGGGCAGCCCCTCGCCGTTGCCTTCCGCCGTCAGTTCGTTCCGCCGGGCACGGTACGCCTTCTTGCCCTCATCGACGAGGCTCTTGAGACTGGCGGTCAGGCTGCCCACGCTCGACTTTCCCTGCTCGACGAGCTCGGCGATCCGATCCGAGCCGTCTTCCACCAGCTCCGCGATGCGTTCGCGGCTCTCGTCGATGAACTCCTCGGTCTTCCGCTTCACGTCGTCCGAGGTTGCCTTGATCCGCCGCCGCGTCTCTTCCCCGCTGGCTGGCGCGAAGAGCAGGGCGACGCCCGCGCCGATGACGCCTCCGACCAAGAACGCGAGGATGACGGTTCCGGTGCTGTTCCCGCTCTCTGCCATGATGATTCCTCTACTTCCGTCGTAGAAGTTTGGGTTTCGGGATTGGCAACGCCCGGACGACGGCTCGCGCCCCACTGAAGAGGCTCGCCGCCTCGATGATCGGTCGGAACACGCGATCGCGGTAAACGGTTGCCTTGCGGATCGTATCGAGCGAGAACTTGCTCCCCTTCTCGATGACCACGGAGACCTCCGCCAGGCTGTCGTTCAGGCTGTCCGTCGCCTTCTGGAGGTTCTTCAGGATCGGTTCGATCTGGTAGTCGTTTGTCTCGCGCACAGCGTCCGTGAGCGCACGCATCGACACCAGCGCTTCGCCCAGGCGCTCCGACTGTGTTTCGATGGATTGCTCGACCTTCACCATCAGCGACACGATCTGCTTCATGTCACGGAAGAAATCCGCCGACATGGCACCGAGGCGCCAGAACCCAGCAATCGCCAAGAGGCTGACCAGGATGAGGCACACGTCGCGTGCTATTGCCAGATACTCAGCCACCTGCCGCCTCCATGGTTCTGGGCGCAACGCTCGGGATCCAGCAATCGCAGGGGGTCATGCCGGGCGAGCCGACCCCGGTGTTCAGCCTGAACGCGACTCAGGCGGACTCGCGGATCAGCGCTTCTAGCCCAAGGATACCCGCCGAACGCCCTACTCGCAACCGCGAGCGTTACGAAACGCGCTCGGAGACGATGTCTACGACGGCGGCAACCGCCTCGACAAGCTTCGACGGATCGCGTCCGCCAGCCTGCGCCATGTCGGGGCGTCCGCCTCCGCCGCCGCCCGCGATCTTCGCCACGGCTCCGGCGATATCGCCCGCCTTCAAGCCCCGGTTCGCGATCAGGTCCTGCGACACACCGGCGACGAACGCCGGCTTGCCGTCCACCTCCGCGCCGAGGACGACCACGCCGGAACCGAGCTTCCCGCGAACGGCGTCGAGCAAGCCCCGCAGTTCGTCGCGGTCGATGCCCTGGACGACCGATGCGACGACGCGCACGCCCTTTACGTCCTGCGCCTGTTGGACATAGGTGTCCATCTGCGACAGCGCCGCCTGCTGGCGAAGCTGCGCCGCGTCCTGCTCCAAACGCTTGGCGTCTTGGAGGAACCGCTCGATGCGGTCGGTCACCTCCTCGCGTCGCCGCGCGCCAACGAGGCTCCCCACTTCGTCCAGCGTCGCGTCGGCGTCGCGGAAGAAGGCGTACGCCGCCTTGCCCGTGATCGCCTCGATCCGCCGGACGCCCGCCGCGATGCTCTGCTCGCGCAGAATCTTGACGGGACCGACCGCCGCGGTCGATGGCACGTGGGTTCCGCCGCAGAGCTCCAGGCTCACCTCGCCCATCCCGACGGTTCGGACGACCTCGCCGTACTTCTCGCCGAAGAGCGCCATCGCTCCTTTGCCCTTCGCCTCGTCCAAGCCCATGTGCGCGATCCGCACGGGCAAGTTGTCGAGAACCTGCTCGTTGACGAACGCCTCGACCTCGTCCAGAGCCGCGCGCGGAACGCCCTCGTAGTGGCTGAAGTCGAACCGCAGCCGGTCGGGAGCCACCAGCGACCCCGCCTGGGCGACATGGGTTCCCAACTGACGTCGCAGACCCTCGTGGAGCAGGTGCGTGGCCGAGTGGGCGCGCATCGTCGCGCGGCGGCGCGTCTCGTCCACCTCGGCGACGACCCGCTGCATCAGGTCTTCAGGCAGATGGTCGATCGTGTGGACGATGCGTTCCCCTTCTTTCTGCGTATCGAGGACGCGGATGACGTCCGACCCGGCGGTCAGCGTTCCCGTGTCGCCGATCTGCCCGCCCGACTCGCCGTAGAACGGTGTGCGGTCGAGCACGACGTGATACGCCTTGTCCTGCTCGCGTTCCACGACGCGCACTTCGCGGATCTGCGCTTCTTCGGCGAGCGAGTCGTAGCCCGTGAATTGCGAGTGTTCGCCCTCGCTGACCGTCTGCCAGCGGGCGACGTCTTCGAGGTTCACGGCGAATCGACCCGCCGCCCGAGCTCGCTCGCGCTGCTCCGTCATGAGGACGTTGAACCGGTCGGTATCGACGTGCAGTCCGCGTTCCGACGCGAGAAGCTCCGTCAGGTCGAGCGGGAACCCGAACGTGTCGTAGAGCCGGAACGCCTCATCGCCCGGGAAGTCGCGCGAGCCGGACGCGCCGATCCGCGCGGCGACCTGCTCGAATATCTCCAAGCCGCGATCCAGGGTCTGCCCGAACGACTCCTCCTCGGCGTGGATGACGCGCTCGATGTGCTCCCGGCGTTCCACGATCTCCGGGAACGCGCTGCCCATCACCTCGCTTAGCGTCGGCACGAGTCGGTAGAGGAAGGGCTCGTGGAACCCCAGCATGCGCCCGTATCGCACCGCGCGCCGCAGGATACGCCGTAGGACGTAGCCGCGCCCTTCGTTGCTGGGGAGCGCGCCGTCGGCGATGGTGAAAGACAGCATGCGGATATGGTCGGCGATGACGCGCATCGGCACGCGCACTTCCGTCTCATCGCCCGTCGCGTAGTCCAGGCCGCAGAGCTCGCCCGTCTTGGCGAGGACCGGGGTGAAGAGGTCAGTGTCGTAGGTCCATCGCTTGCCCTGGAGCACGGCGCAGATGCGCTCGAACCCCATGCCCGTATCGACGTGCTTGGCGGGCAGGGGTTCCAGGCTCCCGTCGCCCCGCCGGTTGAACTGGATGAAGACGAGGTTCCATATCTCGATGACTTCGGGACAGTCACCGTTGACCTCGTGACTCATGTTGCCTTCGTCGCTCAGGTCGATGTGGATCTCCGAGCAGGGCCCGCAGGGGCCCGTCTCGCCCATCTCCCAGAAGTTGTCCTTCTTGCCGAATCGGACGATGTGGGTCGGGTCGATGTCGGTGACAGTCGCCCAGAGGTGGGCGGCTTCGTCGTCCGGGGGAACGCCGTCCTTGGCGTCGCCTTCGAAGACGGTGGCGTAGAGCCGATCCTTCGGCAGACCCCAGACGTCGGTGAGGAGCTCCCACGCCCAGGCGATGGCTTCCTTCTTGAAGTAGTCGCCGAAGGACCAGTTGCCCAGCATCTCGAAGAGCGTGTGATGGCGGCGCGAGTAGCCGACCTCTTCGAGATCGTTGTGCTTGCCGGAGACGCGGAGACATTTCTGCGTATCCGCTGCGCGGACGTACGGGCGCGAGCCGGTTCCCAGGAACACGTCCTTGAACTGGTTCATGCCGGCGTTCGTGAAGAGAAGCGTCGGATCGTTGGCTGGGATGAGCGAGTCGCTGGGAACGATCGCGTGTCCCCGGTCGCGGAAGAAGTTGAGGAAATCGTCGCGGATTTCGCGTGCAGTTTGCATCCGAAGCTCCTCGGTACTCGAAGCGGGGTCGCTGCGCCGGAAACCGTCAGGAAAGGTCGATCTCTCCGGCGTCGCTCAACTCGCGTAGAACGGCGTACGCCACCTCGTAGGAAAAGCCGCGCCGCATCAGGAAGTCGTAGAGCCGCCGCTGGACGACATCCCGCGTGAGGCTCCGATATCGCCGCATCTGCCGTTTCGCCAGTGCGAGCGCGACGATTCGCTCATCGTCGTCGCTGACGGTGCGCAGCGTCCGCTCGATCGTCGTCCGGTCGATGCCCTTCTTCTGGAGCTCGCGCCGGAGCCCGTAGAGCCCCTTGGGGTTGTGGCGTCGCCGGCTCTCGACCCACTCGGCGGTGAACTTCTCGTCGGAGAGATAGCCCATCTTGCGGAGCGCGCCGATGGCGTGTTCGACCGCGTCTTCGGGGAACCCTTTGCGCGCGAGCTTCTCGCGCATCTCCTGCTCGCTCTGATTGCGCAGGCGCAGCAGGTCGAATGCGGCGGCTTTGGCGCGGGAGAGCGTGTCTTCGGCGAGGAGCTTCTCGCGGCGCTCCGCGTCCAGCGCCATGCCGACGCGCACGCCGAAGCGCGTCAAGAGCGCGGCGTCGACGCTGAACGTCTCCCCCGAGTCCAACTCGACCGTACGGCGGGTGGAGCGTCGCGACACGAGATGGATCGCCACGATGGTCGGCGGAACCCCGTTGTTCATTGGACTCGAATGGTATCGGAGCTTTCCGACGCGAGTCAAGGAATCGGCTCGGCGCAGAGGGCTGTTTACTTCTGGCGGTGAGGGGCGGGGGCTCCCGCTTGCGCGAGACAGAGCCCCCCTCGTACTCTGTCCGTGGCGCCCATCTCGCGTTCGACACTGGAGGGTTCGGCAATGGCAGTCAAGCTCGCTAAGGATGGCGGCACGCCCGTCCACACGACCGGATGGCCCCACTGGCCCCAGAACCCCGAAGCGCTCTGGGATCAGGCGGTGGGTCCCGCCCTGCGCGAGGTGTTCCTGGGCGCCGTCGAGGGGCTGCCGGGAACCCGCGCCAAGCAGTTCGCCGCGAACTTCGCCCGGTACATCGGCACCGAATACGGCGTCATGATGCCCCACGGCACCGACTCCATCATGGCGGCGCTGACCGGCGCGCTCGACCTCGACGGCTTCGAGGACTCCGGCGAGGCGATCCTGCCCAACTACACCTTCATCGCCACCGCGAGCGCGGCTCTCGACCGGCGGTTCACCGTCACGTTCGTCGATATCGACCCCGAGACGTTCACGATCAGCCCCTCCGCCGTCGAAGAGGCGATCACCGACCGGACGCGCGTCATCGTGCCGGTGCACATCGGCGGTCACCCGGCGCACATGGACGCGATCAACGAGATCGCCAAGCGGAGGGGGCTCAAGGTCGTCGAGGACTGCGCCCAGGCGCACGGCGCGGAGTACATGGGGCGCAAGGTCGGTTCCCTCGGGGACGCCGGGGCGTTCAGCTTCCAGTCGAGCAAGAACCTCACGTCCGGCGAAGGCGGGATGGTCACGACGAACGACGCCGACACGCGCGACCGCGTCGTGGCGTTCATGGACGTCGGGCGGCGTCCCGGCGGCGCTCGATGGGAGTACCCACGCATCGGCTGGAACTACCGACCGTCGGAGTACCTAGCGGCTCTGTTGGATATCCGCCTGGCGGTTCTCGAAGAGCAGACCCAGCGGCGCAACGAGAACGCGAACTACCTCATCAAGCGGTTCGACGAGATGCCGGGCATCACGCCGCCGCGTCTGGCTCCCTACACGACCCTCCACGGCTACCACCTGTTCATGATGAAGTACGACTCGGACGAGTTCGGCGGGAGACCGCGCGGCGAGTTCTTGGAGGCGCTCGCGGCGGAGGGCATCGCCTGCACGAGCGGATACGGGCAGCCGCTCTCGCGCGAGGCGGGCTTGCAGCACCTCAGCGCCAAGTACCCCGGACTCATCCGCGAGATGCCGTGTCCCAATGCCGAAGAGGTCTGCGCCAAGAGCTTCTGGTTCTACCAGAACATGCTCCTCGGAACCCGCGACGACATGAACGACATCGTCGAAGCCATCGCCAAGATTCAGCAGGCGTTCCGCGAGCGATGATCCGCTGGGCGCGCGTCCCTCGCCTCGCCCGGGCGCTTGCCGCGCTCGTTCTCATCGCGTCCGCCAGTGGAACGCGCGCCGATCCTCGGTTCGACGCTGCCGTCGAGGTATCCCGCCTCGGTGGCAGCGTCGGAGACGCTCTCAACGCTCTCGACGCCGACGCCTTCGTCCGGCTGATGACGGACGCGCCCGATACCCTCCTCATCGGCAGCGACTTCGTCGCCGACAATCTGCAAGACATCGCGCTGTGGCTCGACGCGCGGATCGCCGGGCATCGGCGCGGGACGTTCGCGCCGTCGCAGCCCCGCGTTCTGCTGGAGTCCCCGGACGCCTGGCTCGAGCTCGAATGGACATGGGGAGCCGAGTCGGGGATTCTCATCGCGTTGTGCCGAGTCGTCGGCGGCAGATGGACGCTCTGGAAGGTGGACCTGGACGGCGGCGTGCGGAACACGCCGCAGCGAGGCTTCGACGCGCGCGTTCCCCACGCTCGGATCGCCGGAGCCATCGACATGATGGAGCAAGCCGCCACCGCGATGACGGACGGCGACTTCGCCGTGCTGGAAAGGTTCTTGCGGGAAGATTTCCGGTTCACCGACAATCGGGGACGCGAGTCCTTCGCGCCGGAGTCGTTCATCATCGCCGCGCTGACGCCGACGCCGCGCGGCGTCGACAAAGAGCGGATGACCCTCTTCATCGCCGACGGCGGCACACGCGCCATCGCGTTCCAGGACCTGCCGGATCGGCGCGTGTCGCTGGTGCTCCAACGGAGCGGCGGTCAGTGGCAGGTCGCCGCCGCATCGCTCAGCACGCCGCTTGATGTCCTGCCCGTCGATGCCCGGAGGCGCTTACCGGCGATGTGGGGTCGGATGAAGGCTTCCGCCGCTCGCGATCTCGCCATGCCGTAGGGTGTTCCCACGCTATCTAAGCGGCGTCCTATGATGGCGATAGGTTCTTCTCTCAGGAATCATCGGAGGACATCGAGATGCGGCACACCACCGAGATGATCGGATACAGCGACCGTCGGCGATCCGGTGTTCCCCGGCGTTCCTTGACCTGAGCACACCCCGCGCGATTGGCTATGTGTTGAGTCAATCGTCATCCACAAAAAACGTCCGCTCGCCTGTAGTAAAACGGTCAGGGTCGCATCCTTAACTCGAGGAGAGACGACAGACCATGGCTGTTGATGCGCTCCCCGAAGGCGAAGACAAGCGCTTCGAGGACGGCGTGTTGTCCCAGATCGGGGCAATCCGCCGCATCGGAGTGCGTTTGCTCAGGAGCCGCCAGGACCTC
>VGLH01000102.1 GCA_016866785.1 Candidatus Poribacteria bacterium | reverse complement strand
CGTGAACCAGATCGCCTACGATGCGAAGCTGTATGACATCCTGCCTCATGCGTCGTTCGGCGTGCCGGCGGGAGGCGTGCAGGGCATCGCCATCGACTTCGCGACGATCCCGATCGGTTCGGCGTCCGATCCCATCCGTGTGCCGATCACCGTGACGAACCTCGGAGCCGACGCGGTCGATGTGGGCGCGTCCACGTCCGTCTTCACGATGTTCCCGACGTCCTTCACGGTCGATCCGGGAGCCGCGCGAACGGTTCAGGTGCTCTTCCCGCCGGTCGACGTGCTGGGGAGCATGTCCGGCGACGAGAACCTGGGCATCATGCTGGCGAACACGGCGGGCGGAACCACGCCGGTCTTGGTCGATGTGAGCGTCGGCGCGATCACGCAGGCTCCGTTGCCCATTTCGGTTATCAGCGTCTATCCGCATCAGTTCCGTCAGATCGACTTAGACGGAGGGCCCGTAACGGTCGCCGTGGAACTGGCAGACGTGTTCCAGGCGGAAAGCGTGACGCAGGTCGAGCTCTCGTCGGGGACGAGCGCGTTCACGCTGCCGGTCGCGCACGAGCCGGGCGGCTCGTCGGTGACGTTCGCCGTCTCCGGCGAGGACGTCGCAGGCATCTATGGACGGTACCGCCTGTCGGTCGTCCCGTACGGCGCGGGCGGGGTCGGCGTCCCGGTTCCGACCGATTCTGCCCTCTACATCGGCGCGTTGGTCGAAGAGGCTTGGCTCGCCAAGCTGACGTTGACCACGGGCAGCGGCAGCGCATCGGTCGATTTCGGTTCCGCCCTGAACACGTCGGACGCCTTCGTGACCGGCGAGGATTCGCCGCAGCCGCCTCCGAGTCCCGCAGCGCCCTACATGACGTTGCGACTCGGCGAGACTGCGCTGCGCCGCGACATCCGCGCAGTCCCCGAGACGGGACGGATGGCGTGGAACCTGGAGGTCACGGTTCCTGCCAGCGAGAGCGGCTTGCTGGCGTGGTCGGGTCTGGACGCGATCCTGCCCTACTATGACAACGCGTTCATCGAGCAAGCCGGCAAGGCGATGGACCTGCGGACGCACGCGTCGATGACGCTTGCGCCGGGGACGTACATCTCCCTGCTGGTGGTGGAACAGGCGCGTCCGAAGGAGCTGATCGCCACGCTGTCCTCTGGCGCGATCGGCTGGAGCATGTTCTCCATACCGGGTGAGGCTTCCGTGGGTTCACCGGAGGCGCTTGGAACGTATGACGTCAGCACGGTCTACGGGTGGGACGACGCGTCTCAGATGTACGTTCCGATGCGAGGCGCTGAACTGGTGTCACCGATCACCGAAGGCTACTTCATCCACCGTGACGCCGCGCTGGGCGCACGCGAAATCCTCGTCATGGTGAACGTGGACGCTCCGTCGGCGCGAGCCACCGAGGTCACGATGTACCCGGGTTGGAACCTCATCGGCGTCCCGTACGGCGGCGCTCCGGTGAGCGTGTTCGGCGTCGGCGTTGACGAGATCTACGAGTGGACGACGGACGGCTACATCCCGGTTCCGCTGACGGCGACGCTGGAGCCGTTCAAGTCCTACTGGATGTACAACCACGATGCGACTCCACGCACCGTGCTCGTGGTTCAGCCACGCCATCGAGGAACGATCGCGGGTAACGTCCTCGACGATCCAGGCACGATTCCGACCGCGCCGCAGACGATGGTCAAGCCGACGTGGTCGACGTCGCTGACGCTGGTCGACGCGTCGGGCAAGGAGTATCGGGTCACGGTCGGCGCCAATGCGACATCGAAGTCGGGATATGACATGACCGACGCGCCGATGCCGCCAGCGCCGCCGGTCCGCGATGTCGCCGAGTTCTTCGCCACGACGCCGGACGGGTCGGGCCCGCGCCTGTCGCGCGACTACGAACCCATCGTCGACCGTCAGGGGCAGTGGACGCTGAAGGCGGTTCTGCCAGCCCCTGCGACGATCCGCTGGGATGGACTGACGCTGGCGCCGGGCTACAGGCTCGTTCTGGACGTCGGTGACGTCGGCTACAACCTGCTGACGAAGGGCGAGACGCAGTTGCCGGCTGGCTCGCACGAGTTGCGGGTGCGCTTCCACTGGTCCGCACCCAGCATGACGCGCGCGCTGGTCAACTTCCCGAACCCCTTCAACCCGGAAACGTGGATCCCGTTCGAGCTGACGGACGGCTCCGACGTGCGCATCTCCATCTTCGACGTGGCGGGCAGCAACGTCCGCACGCTCGACCTGGGCTACCGGGACGCCGGCTACTACACGTCACGTGGCGAAGCCGCTTACTGGGATGGCAGGAACGAGCTCGGCGAGCGTGTCGCCAGCGGCGTCTACATCTACGAGTTCCGAGCCGGGACGTATCGTACGGTTCGGCGGATGCTGATCCTCAAGTAGAGGATCGGTTGGTCGACGGGAAATAGCAGGGCGGGGTCTTCGGACCCCGCCCTTCTTCGTTCCACGTTCTATGCGCCGCCCAGGGCGCCTTCGAGGGGAGCCGGCGCCAAGCCGAACGCGCTCGCCACCCCAGCGTGGGCGATCCGTCCTTCGACGACGTTCAGACCGCGCGCCAGAGCGGCGTCTGCCCGCATCGCCTTCCGCCATCCCGACGCGGCGAGCCGTCGAGCGTACGGAAGCGTGACGTTGGCGAGCGCGTAGGATGACGTGCGACCGACCGCTCCGGGCATGTTCGTCACGGCGTAGTGCACGACGCCGCTGGTGACATACGTGGGGTCGTGGTGGGTCGTCGGGCGCGTCGTCTCGATGCAGCCGCCCTGGTCGACGGCGACATCGACGATCACCGCGCCGGGCTTCATCTCCGCGACCATCGCGGCGGTGACGATGTTGGGCGCGCGCGCACCCGGGATGAGCACGGCTCCGATCAGCAGATCGGCTCGCGGAACCATCCGCCGGACGCTGTGCGGATCCGAGTAGAGCGTCGTCACGTTGGCGGGAAGGATGTCGTCGAGATATCGCAGGCGGTCGAGGTCGATGTCCAGAACCGTGACGTTCGCGCCGAGCCCGGCGGCGACCTTCGCCGCGTTCGTGCCGACCACTCCCCCGCCGATGATCACCACGTCCGCTGGTGCGACGCCCGGCACGCCTCCCAGCAGGATGCCGCGACCCATCATCGGACGCTCGAGGTACTTCGCCCCCTGCTGGATCGCCATCTTGCCGGCGACCTCGCTCATCGGCGTGAGCAAGGGCAGATCACCGTCGTCCGTCTGGATCGTCTCGTAGGCGACGCAGACGACGCCGCGTTCCAGCATCGCCTTCGTCAGGGGCTCGTTCGCAGCGAAGTGGAAGTACGTGAACACGACCTGCCCGTGGCGCACGAGGTCGTATTCCTCCGGCTGCGGTTCCTTGACCTTGATGACCATGTCCGCGTCGAACGCGTCCTCGGCGTGTCGTACGATCATCGCGCCTGCCGAGCGGTACTCCTCGTCGGCGATACCGCTCCCCAGCCCGGCGCCTGTTTCAACGACGACCGCATGCCCATCGTGAGTCAGGAGCTCGACGCCCACCGGCAGCACGGACACTCGGTACTCGTCGGACTTGACCTCTTTGGGAACGCCGATTCGCATCATCTTTCCTCAGTCAACGCCAGCGTAAAGATCGGCGATCTGGTCGGCGTACGCTGCGAGGACTTCGCGCCGTTTCACCTTGAGCGTCGGCGTCAGTTCCCCGGATTCGATCGTGAACTCCCGATCGGCGATCAGCAGGATGCGCACCTTCTCGAAGTCCGCGAGGTCGGGCGTGAGGCGATCCACTTCTTGCCGATACAGCTTGCGAACCGAGGGATGAGCCACCAAAGCGGCTCGGTCGGACGGCAGTTCCTGTTGCTGCGCGTGCTCCTCCAGAGCTGGAAACGAAGGCACGATGAGCGCTCCGGCGACCTTCTGCGCGTCGCCGAAGACGACCGCCTCGGCGATGTAGGTACTCGCTTTGAGGGCGTTCTCGATGGGCTCCGGCGCGACGTACTTGCCGTTGGAGAGCTTGATCAGGTTCTTCTTCCGACCGGTGATGCGGAGGAATCCATCGGGATCGAGCTCGCCCAGGTCTCCGGTGTGGAACCAGCCGTCGGGATCGAGAACGGCGACGGTCTCCTCCGGCAGCTTGAAATAGCCCTGCATGATGTGGCGACCTCGAGACAGAATCTCGCCGTCGTCCGCGATGCGGACCTCCACGCCGTTGATGGCGGGACCGACGGTCCCGAAGCGGAAGTTCCGCTCCCGGTTCACGCTGATGACCGGCGAGGTCTCGGTCAGCCCGTAGCCTTCGAGGATGAGAATGCCGGCGGCGTGGAAGAACTCCGCCGTCGATCTGGCGAGCGGAGCTCCGCCGCTCACGAAATAGCGCAGGCGTCCTCCCACGGTGTCTTGCAGCTTGTGGAACACGAGCTTCTGGGCGATGGCGTGCTTGGCGGAAGCGATCGGTCCCAGCCAGCTCTTGTCCTGGACGGCGCGACTCTTGCGGCGTCCCTGAGCCATCGCCCAGTGGAAGATCCGCTGACGCGCGGCAGGCGCCGACTCGATGCTCTTCAGGATGCGCTCCTGAAGGCTCTCGTAGAACCGTGGCACGCACGCCATAACCGTCGGCGACACTTCCTTGAGCTCGTTGACGAGGTAACGAAGACCTCGCGAATACGCGATCGCCGCGCCGGAGTACATGGGCAGGAAGTGACCCGCCATCCGCTCGAAGACGTGGCACAACGGCAGGAACGACAGGAACACGTCGTCCGGCGTGATCTCCAGCGCCTCCAGTCCCGACGCGACGTTCGACAGGAAGTTGTCGTGCGTCAGAATGACGCCCTTCGGATTGCCCGTCGTGCCGGACGTGTAGATGAGCGTCAGCACGTCGGACGGCGTGGCGCTCTCAGAGCGCGCGGTCACCTCTCCCAGCGACGCGGCGTCATTCGCCGCTCCCGCCTCCAGGTCAGCGAGAGAGCGCACCTGAGTCGCTCGCTCGCCCTCGAACGTGTCCATCGAGACGACCAGCTTGAGGTCGGGACAGTCGGAGCGGATTTCGTCGATCTTGTCCGCCTGAGCCGCCGTCGAGACGACGATGCCGCACGCGCCGCTGTCGCGCAGGATGTAGGCGATCTGCACGGCGGGGAGCGTCGGGTAGAGAGGCACCGTGACGATTCCCGCCGACATCGCGGCGTAGTCCGTCAACGCCCACTCCAAGCGGTTCTCGCTGAGGATCGCCAGGCGGTCTCCCGGCGGGAGCCCAAGCGCCACGAACGCGGAGCTCAGCTTCTGGACGCGGACGGCGAAATCGTCATATGTGACCGACTGCCACGCGTTTCCGTCGTGGTATCGCAGGAACTCCCTGCCCGCGTGGCGTTGAGAGGACCGGGCGAATGCGGCGCAGAGCGTGGATACTTCTGGACTGGACACGCGATGCTCCTCTCTCTCCGAATGGCTCACCGCTTCCAGGCGGCATGCGCCGACGCGGCTACCACCGGTGGAACATGAAGAAGACCGCCCCGACGATCATGGCGAACGCTACGGCGTGGTTCCAACGAAGCGCCTCGCCGAGGTAGATCGCCGAGAACGCGGCGAACACGACGAGCGTGATCGCTTCCTGCATCGTCTTGAGCTGAGCGGCGGTGAACTGACCATGACCGTAGCGGTTCGCCGGAACCTGAAAGCAGTACTCGACGAACGCGATCAGCCAACTGACGACGATGACCTTCCAGAGCGCGCTCTGCTTGAATCGGAGGTGACCATACCACGCAGCGGTCATGAAGACGTTGGAGATGGCGAGGAGAATGACGGTTCTCATGCGGGTCGGCGTCGGACTCTCTGCATGAAGCGCGTCTACCGTGTGCGACGGTCTCCCGCCTCCGGGACCGGCGAAGATCGGGCGGAAACGACCTCCTCAACGCCGAACAACTGGGCGCTGTTGACGCTCAGGCTCGTATCGACCGCGATCGGCACGGTTCCGTTGTTGCCCTGGATGAAGTTGTCGGAAAGTCGCCCGCCGTCCTGTACCGCGTAGCCTCCGTTGCGCACGATGTTGTTGCTGTTGACATGCGGCGACGACGCCCCTTGCGACACGATCCCCTGTTGCCGGTTGCTGGCGATCACGTTGCGCGCGATATTTGGCTGGGAACCGTCTTCCGCGACGACCCCGTAGACGTTCCCGATGATCGTGTTGTTGAGGATGTCCGGCGACGCCTGCCTCAGACACCGCACGGCGACGACGTTCGTGCGGAACACGTTGTCCTCGACCGTTGGTGACGCGGCTTCGACCGTGACCGCAGCGCCCGTGTTGTCGCTGAACTGCGAGAACGTCACGCCCACGGCGCTGGATCGTATGTGAAGCCGCGTCTCGTATTGGAACTGCCCGTATGAAACCCGTCCGGCGCTGCCCGGCTCGAAGAGCACGCCGTGCCATGCCTTCGTTCTCGCGTCCGCTGCGAAGAAGACGGAGCGCTGGAAGTCGCCTTGAGCATAGAACGCCCCCTCCACGACGATCTTCGACGAGGGCTCTGAGTCCGTGGCGAACAGGATTCGCGCGTTCGGCTCCACGGTGACGGTTCTGCCCTCCGGCACGAACACCTCGCCGCGCACGAGGATCGCCCCGGACCACACTTCATCGGCGGCGATGGTTCCCGACTTGGTGACGGTCGATTCAGCCCGGACGTTCGGGTCGCTGGGGTCCTCCCATTCCTCGGCGCTGGGCAAGGGCTGCGGCGCGGCGCACCCCGTTGCAGCCGCCACAACGAAGGCGCAGCAGCCTGCCGCAACCCATGCCCACAGAGCTCGGCGGAACCGTGTCACGAAAGCTTGCCCATTTTGCGCAGGTTGTCGCAGCTCAGCCGCGCGCTCTCGATGGGAGGACGCTTGCAGGTGTCCTGCTCGACGAGATACCACTCCGCCCCGCCATCCTCGGCGGCAGCGAAGATACCCTTCCAGTCGAGCGTTCCTTCGCCCACTTCGGCGAACGAGCCGTCCGCCTTGTCCCAGTCCTTGAGGTGGATCAGCGGCGCTCTGCCCTTCATCTTGCGGATGTAGGCGGCGGGGTCGGCCCCGCCGTGACGCACCCAGTACGTGTCGAGCTGCGCCTTCAGGTATCGTGGGTCCGAGTTCTCGTACAGGATGTCGAGACCGTACTTGCCATCGAACTGCTGGAACTCGAACGAGTGATTGTGGTAGCAAAAGACGATCCCGTGCGCCGCGAGCTTCTCGCCGATGCCGGACATGATCCCGGCGACGCGCTTCCAGCCGTCGGCGTCTCGTCGTCGTTCCTCGGCGAGGTAGGGAACCGTGATGAACTTCGTCCCCAGCGTCTGAGACAGCTCGATGGCGGCGTTCAGGTCCTTCTCGAGTGCTTCCAGGTTGTAGTGCCCGCCAGGGGTCTTCAGACCCAGGTCGTCGAGGAGCTTGCGGAGCCCTTCGGCGGTCATCCCCGGAGGAACCGCCGTTTCGACGCCCTCGTAGCCCATCGCGGCGACCTGCTTCACGACGCCGACGAAGTCTTTGGCTGCCTCGTTCCGAACCGTGTAGAGCTGCAATCCGACGAGTGGTCTGGACATCGTGATTCCTTCGCGTGAGGGCTGTCTTCCCGGGCCCAGAGCGGAGACCGCGCGCGAACATGCTAGCACAGCGCCTGGCGGCGCTCAATCGGCGCGCAGACAGGTTCAGCGTCGTCTTGCGGCGCGGTAGTCGGGGACATCCATCGGCACGCCGCAGCGACGGGCGGACTCGTGGGCGAAGACGCCCGGCATCGTCATATCGAGTCCGGCGAAGACGTCGATGGGCATCGGCTCATCCGCTCGAAGCGCGTTCAGGAAATCGGCGATCATGTAGTATTCGCACGTCCCATGTCCACCGGCTCCGGCGCCGTCCGGCGCGTTCGGGTGGTCGTACGAGAACGGGATGTCCGACATGCGCTGGACATCGCCGTCGGTGAAGTGCCCCACGGCGCGCGGCTGGTTGCGCACCGTCTCGACGCTCCCTCGCGTCCCGTAGAGCGAGAAGTAGTGGTGCGACGGTTCCCGCGCCACCTTGAACCCGCAGAGCACCTTGACCAGCGCTCCGTTTTCGAGCGTCACGATGGCGACTTCCATGTCCGGCGCTGGGAACCTCGGATCGGTCTCGGTTCCTGTCGCATGACCCACGACGCGAACGGGTCTCGATCCGGCGAGCGCCAGAATGGGTCCCAGGCTGTGTGTGCAGTAGAAGATGGGCGGCATGGACGCGCGCCAAGTGAGCGTCCCATCGCCGTGCGCCATGATGGACCGGCAGTTGTGGACGTACTCGACCTCGGCGTAGATGATGCGCCCCAGCTCGCCCTGGTCGATACGACGCTGCCAATCGTGGACGAACCACCAGTAGTTCGTGTTCTCGGCGAACATGAAGCGCGCACCGGTCGAGCCCTCGGCGGCGACGACAGCGTCGGCGAGGGCTTGTGCCTGTCGCTGAGCCTCATCGAAGTCGAGCGAGTAGATCATCGGCACTTCACAGAGGACGTGCTTGCCTGCTCGAAGCGCCGCGATGCTCTGTTCCGCATGCTGCATCGGCGGCGACGCGACGACGACGATGTCCAGATTGTGCTCCAGGAACCGGTCGTAGTCGGCGTAGGCAGCCTCCAGCTCCATCCGGGTGGAAGCTCGTTCGCGCGCCGCCGGCGCAGGATCGCACACGGCGACGACCCGCACGCCCTCGAACAGCGACAGGACGTTCGCGTGCGCCATCCCTCGACCGAGCCCGACAACACCAGCCCTGAACGCATCGGCTCCCACGCTGCGGCTCCCTTTCACATCAGGTTGTCGTGCGGTACCCTACGCAACGGGTGGCACATTATCGCAGAAAGGGATCGACCCATGAAGAGACTGGCTCTGGTTGCCGCCATCGGCGCTCTCGCCATCACGGCGTCGGCGATGGCGGCGTCGCTGTCGGACGAGTTCGGCGCCGGCTCGCTCGCGTCGAAGTGGAAGTGGCACAACGAACCGAAGAAGTGGGACCTGGGCAAGACCAAGGCTGGCTGGCTCACCATCGTCGCCGACGTGAACCGGAACCTGTGGACGGCGGATGACGCGTCGCGGCTCTATCAAGAAGTTCCCGACGAGCCCTTCGACGTCGAGACGCGCATGATGGTCGAGTTCGCCGCCAACTCCGTCGTGGCGGGGCTCACAGCGACCAGCGTCAAAGACAATAACTGGGTCACCCTCAAGTTCTGGGGTCACGCAGCCGGGGATGCCCAGTTGCAGTTCCAGACGAAGCAGAACGAGAACGGGAACGGTCTGACGGGGAAGGCTCCCGGCTTCGTCTCGGCTGGAGGCGTCGCTGACCTCCACATGCGTCTGACCAAGAACGGCGCGGAGTACGCAGCCTACTGGAAGATGAAGGAAGGCGACGCCTGGACGAAGGTGGGGCCCACGAACTTCGCGTTGACGCCGCCGCTCCAGGTCAGTGTGTACGGTGGTGTCGACGGCGCTGCCGGCACGATGACGGTGCAGTACGACTACTTGCGGGACAATCTGAACCCGCTGGCGGTTCATCCGGCAGCCAAAGCCGCGACGGTCTGGGCGAACCTGAAGCGCTGAACCGATGCAGGTGATCCGGGCGTGTTCGGTGAGGATGGCAGGCCCAGAGGGATTTGAACCCCCAACCGCCGGTTTTGGAGACCGGTGCTCTACCAATTGAGCTATGAGCCTACGCGCCCATAAGTATACTCAGGCGGATTAGCGTCGGCAACCGATTCGCCGACCGATCGCCGGAACCGTCATTCGAGGGACGGCTCGACCGCATCCGACTCGAGCGACGCGACGATCCCCTGGAAGTCGGGCAGTTCCCGCAGCGGGTCCAAGTCCGGGGACCGCTCCACCGCTTCGAGCAGGCGGATCGTCGGCATCGTATCCGAAGCCCGCGACGCGTCCGCCGCCCGTTCTATCGCCGCAAGGGCTCCAGCCTCGTCGCCGATGCGCGCGCAGCCCCTTGCGATCAGGAACGCGAGCTCGCACTCCTCGCGCAGGACGCGCAGGGCGTCCCAGAACGCCTCCCGCGCAGCGTCCGTGTTGTCCTCACGCTCGTAGAGAACGCCGGTCCGATACAGCGCCGATGCATGGTTCGGGCTCTGCCGCAGCAGATCGTTGTACACTTCGCGCGCTTCATGCAGCCGGTCGAGATCGAACAACGCGTTCGCATAGAGCTCGACGAAGCCCATGTCGGAGGGCATCGCCGCCATCGCCGACCGAGCCGCGTCGGCGGCGGCTTCTGTCATGCCGTGAGCCATGAACAGATGGACAAGCTGCCGAAGCGGCAGTGAGTTGTCAGGATGCTCGGAAGCCTGGGCGCGCAGATGGTCAGCGAGCGCACCGATCCCGAAGTCGACGACGCCTTTGAACGCGTCGGACGCGAGGGCATCGGCGAAGGCAGGATCAGCCTCCACGACGGACAAGAGCTGCGGGTAGCACCCAAACGCCGCGCGCAGCGCTGACGCCGCCTGATCTGGCGCGCCCGTTGAGAGAAACAGCCAGGCGCGCGCGTAGTGCGCCCTTCCGCGCACGTCCTCCGCAGGGCTCTCCGCGGCGAGTCGAGCGTAGACCTCCTGAGCCCCGCTCGTGTCCCTGACGATCTCCAACGCGCCTCCGAGGCTGAAAGCCGCATCCGAATCCTCTGGATGGTTCGCCAGGTGTTCGCGCAGCCGGGCGATCAGCATGCCATAGATGGGCAGAAACGCTGGCGTTTCGCGCATCTCGTCGAACGTCGCGGCGCTGAGCAGGTCGGCGTGGTTCAGGTCGAGGTCGAGCAGCGTCAGGAGGGTCGAGGCGGCTCCATCGGCATCGCCGAGCTGCCCCTGGATCTCCGCGATGGTGCGGAGCAGCGGAGCATCCTCAGGACCGTCGCCGCACGTCGCGCGGTAGACCGCCAAAGCCTCCCGCAGGCGTCCGTCCTCGCGGAGACGGTCACCTTCGAGGATCTGTCGCGATCGCCGCGACCGTTCCGCCCACTTCTGAAGGAACTTCATGGATACGCTCCTCCGCGTCCGATGCGCCCCGGCGACGGCAGACGCCATCGTACCACGGGCTTCCCGAATACGACAATCGCCGCCAGCCGAGCACACGAATCGGGCGGATCATGCGACCCGCCCGATGGTTCACTGAGCCAGGCGACTGCTAACCAGCCTTTGGGAACGCGGAGATCGACTCGAGGCTCTTGCGTAGTTCGCCTTCGGAGAGCGTCGAGTCCTCCAAGCTCCGGCTGAAGTAGGCGTCGTAAGCGGACATGTCGAAGTGACCATGTCCCGACAGGTTGAAGAGGATCGTCTTCTGCTTGCCCTCTTCCTTCGCCTTGCGGGCTTCGTCGATGACTGCCTTCACGGCGTGGTTCGTCTCAGGCGCGGGGATGATCCCCTCGCAGCGGGCGAACAGCACGCCTGCCTCGAAACAGTCGCGCTGTGGAAACGCCTGGGCTTCCACGAGCCCGTCCAGCAGTAGCTGACTCGCCTGCGGAGCGGATCCGTGGTAGCGCAGCCCACCCGCATGGATTCTCGCCGGCACGAACGTGTGTCCGAGCGTGTGCATCGGCATCAGGGGCGTCATGCCGATGGCATCGCCGAAGTCATAGGCGAACTTGCCCTTCGTGAGCGTCGGGCAAGCAAGCGGCTCGACGGCGATGATCCGCATCTTGCGACCGGCGATCTTGTGTCGGACGAAGGGGAACGCGATCCCCGCGAAGTTGCTGCCTCCTCCGAAGCACCCGATCACAACATCCGGCTCAGCATCGGCGAGGGCGAGCTGCTTCTCCGCCTCCAGCCCGATGACGGACTGATGCAGCAGGACGTGGTTCAACACGCTTCCGAGCGAGTATTTCGTGTCGTCGCGACCGGCGGCATCCTCGACAGCCTCCGAGATCGCGATACCGAGGCTTCCGGGCGATTCCGGGTCCTGCTCGAGGATACTCCGACCGGCGTTCGTCTCGTTCGACGGGCTGGCGATGACACGGGCTCCCCAGGTTTCCATCATCGAGCGTCGATAGGGCTTCTGGTGGTAGCTCACCTTCACCATGTAGACCTGGCATTCGAGCCCGAACAGGTTGCATGCCAGACTCAGGGCGCTTCCCCACTGACCTGCGCCGGTCTCGGTGGCGATGCGCTTCGCGCCTTCCTGCTTATTGTAGTAAGCCTGCGCGACGGCGGTGTTGGGCTTGTGGCTTCCGGCAGGGCTGACGCCTTCGTACTTGTAGAAGATGCGCGCCGGCGTATCGAGTTCCTTCTCGAGCCGCGTCGCGCGGAAGAGCGGCGACGGACGCCACAGTCGATAGACATCGCGCACCGGCTCGGGAATCTCGATCCACCGCTCGCGAGACACCTCTTGTTTGATCAACTCCATCGGGAAGAGCGGAGCCAGCATCTCGGGCCCGATGGGCTCTCCGGTTCCCGGATGGAGCGGAGGTTTGGTCGCGTTCGGCATGTCCGCCGCGATGTTGTACCAGTGGGTCGGGATATCGTTCTCACTCAGAACGTACTTGGTCTGCATGGAGCAGCTCCGTGTTGGGTGAACCGAGATCCGGTGCGCCGGCTAGCGAGTCGGCGTGATCGCCGGCAGATGCGACTCGATGTCTGCCTTGTCGTGGTAGCCTTCCAGTCTCTGCACGATCCGACCATTGGGATCGATGAAGAACGTCGTTGGGATGTACTGGATTCCGCCGTAGTCAGCCGCTACCTTCGCCAGCTCGTCGGCGCTCCCGTGCAGTATCGGGTACGGGACTTTCGTCTGCTGGACGAACTGCACCACCTGGTCGCGCTGATCGTCCAGCGAAATGCCGACGACGACGATGCCCTTCTCCTTGTTCGCCTCGTAGATGTCGGCGAAGTGGGGTATCTCCTGCACGCACGGCGCGCACCACGTCGCCCAAAAGTCGAGGATCACGCCCTTGCCGGCGAACGACTTCAAAGACACCGACTCGCCAGCCAGGTTGGTCAGCGTGAAGGCAGGCGCTGCCCCGCTACCAGCCGTGGCGGTGGAGACATCGGTTCCCCGGAGGAGCGATGCGTCCTCCTCCGCCTCAGAGTGGCTAGGAGCCGTCTTCTCGGGGTCTGGCTTCCGGCAGCCCGCGACGAGCGCAAGGCAAACGGCAACAGCGATCAGCGTCAGCAGGTGGCATGAACGATGCATCGAGGTTCCTCTGTGTCGGTTCGCGCGCGCTACGTGCGGTTACGCGCGGCAACCTGCCAGCGGTCTACGGGTCTGCCGCCGTCGATGACGATTGCCTCCTGGTGCAGCGCGACGGTCGGGCAGACGTGTGTGGGGCAAACGAACACGGGATCGCCGACCCGCAAGCCGTGGGTCGCCGAGTCCGTGAGTTCGAGAACCCAGTGCTCCTCGCTCTGACCTCCGAGGCGGACGCCCGGCACGTTCAGCACGATCCCGCGGTCACCGGCGGGATCGGCGGCTATGGCCTTGTGACCCAGATCGATGGTGGCGAACCCAGCCACAGGACGCGAAATGACTCGGCTGAACAGGATCGCCGCCGGCACGAACCCTAGGTCGGGCAGCGTACCCCCGTATCCGCAGTCGTGCAGGATGAACGTTCCCGGCGACGCCTCGACGTCTTCCTGCCGCGCGTAGAAGGGAAACGGAGGAGTCCCGCCCATGACGATACGAGCAACCGGGAGCCCTTCGCCCACCAGCCGGTTCCGCAGCGCTCGAACGGTTTCCAGGCACTCCGTCCCGACCCCATCGCGCTCGGAGACGACCGACGCGCGGTTGTGACCGTCGTATGCGTGCAGACCGCCGGGCTCCAAGCCAGGCAAGTCGGCGATGCGCCGATAGACAGCGGCGGCTTCATCTCCGGGCGCGATACCGGTCCGATGCATTCCCACGTCTAGATCGACCAGAACGTCCACGGTGAGCTCATGGCGGCTCATGACGGAGCTGAGCGCCTCGACAACGGAGACATCGTCTGCGACGCAGCGGAACGTCGTCTCCGGGAAGCGCGCCATCAGCGTGGCGAGCCGCTCCTGGTTCGGGCCCACCATCTGGTAGGCGATCAGTATGTCGGGCGCGCCTTCCTCAGCGAGCATCTCCGCTTCGCGCAGCGTTGCGCACTTGTGCTTGGTCACTCCGGCTGCCTGCACCATGCGGACGAGCTCAGGCGTTTTGTGCGTCTTGACGTGGGGGCGCAACCTGGCGGGGTCCTCGACCAGCGTCAGGGCTCGCCTCAGGTTCGCCTGGATGATTGGCAGATAGAACAGGAGCGACGGACTCGGCAGGGAATCGGGATCGTGGATGGCATAGCGGTCGTCCATACGTCCCCCTCGGGCGCGGCGGCGCAGCGCGATTGCGCCGTCGGAGTCTCGCCGGTAGAATCGCACGGCGCCTACGACCTGTCAAGGGCGAGGCGTGACGAGGGAGGACCCGCTATGAGCTCGCTGCTGGTCGCAGCCTTGGCGTTCGTGGCATACATCGTCGCATACCACACCTACGGCAAGTTCCTGGCGCGCAAGGTCTTCGGTATCGACCCAGCGCGTGTCACACCCGCCCACACGCTCAAAGACGGCACGGATTACGTTCCGACGAAGCGCGAAGTGCTCCTGGGGCACCACTTCACGTCCATCGCGGGAACCGGGCCCATCGTCGGTCCCGCCATCGCGATCATCTGGGGCTGGGTTCCGGCGCTGCTCTGGGTCGTGTTCGGCTCCATCTTCATCGGAGCGGTTCACGACTTCGGAGCGCTCGTGCTGTCCGTGCGGCATCGCGGCACGTCTATCGGCGACCTGGCGGGCACGCTCGTCAATCCGAGGGTG
>VGLH01000101.1 GCA_016866785.1 Candidatus Poribacteria bacterium | reverse complement strand
CCGGTCAGCGATGCTTGGCGGTCTCCGTCGCGGTCGTCGTCGACGAGAACAACGCGATGGTGGATGCGCTCGCCGAGGTTGCGTCGACGCGACGCGTCGGGAACGGCCTCGACCCCGACACGGAGATGGGTCCCGTCATCACCGACGAGAGCCGCCGCCGCATCGAGGCGTCTGTGGAGCGAGCGGTTGCCGACGGGGCGAAGCCGCTTGTCGACGGTCGCGGGTGCCGAGTTCCGGACCACGAAGGCGGCTTCTTCACGGCTCCGACCATCCTGTCGGACGTGGCGACCGATGGCGATCTGGCGCGGACGGAAGTCTTCGGGCCCGTGCTCGCCCTGATGCGAGCGGGCGATCTGGACGACGCCATCCGCATCGTCAACGGCAGGCGATACGGCAACCAGGCGTCCATCTACACGTCAGACGGCGCGGCGGCGCGCAGGTTCCGCGTCGAAGCCAGCGCCGGGAATATCGGCGTCAACGTCGGCGTGGCGGCCCCGATGGCGTTCTTCCCCTTCAGCGGGTGGAACGACAGCTTCATGGGCGACTTGCACGGGCAGGGAGCGCACGCTGTCGAGTTCTACACGCAGACGAAGGTCGTCGTGGAACGCTGGGGAGCGCCGCGATGAGCTTCCGCGTCGGCATCGTGGGAACGGGCGGCATCGCGCACGCGCACGCCGGAGCGTGCGACGCGCTGGACGATGTCGAGCTCTGCGCCGTCGCGGACGTCTCCGCCGAGAGCGCCCAACGTTTCGCCGAGGCGAAAGGCGTGCCAGCGCACTTCGGCGATCTGGATGAGATGCTGCGCTCCGTGCAGCTCGACATAGCGATCATCTGCACGTGGGGCGTGGCGCACGCCGAGGTCGGCATATCCATCGCCGAATCGGGAGCCGTGCGCGCAATCCTGTGCGAGAAGCCCTTCACGCTGACGGGCGACGAGGCCGAATCCTTTGTGGCGGCCGCGCGGAACCACGGCGTTCTCATCGCCGAGGCGTTCAAGTTCCGCCACCATCTCCGGCACATCGAAGCGAAGCGCCGCGTCGACGCCGGCGCCATCGGCGAGCTCGTCACGCTGCGGAGCACCTTCTGCACGGGAGGCGGCGGCGCGTCGGTCGCATCTCGTACGCCCGAAGGCAACTGGCGGTTCAACCGCGCCAAGGGCGGTGGAGCCGTCTACGACCTGGCGTGCTACAACATCCACCACGCTCGGTTCATCCTGGGCGCGGAACCGATCCGCGTGTTCGCCCATCAGCGGCGCGGCATCGAGGTGGACGACGCGACGGACATCCTCATGGTCTTCCCTGAGGACCGGACGGCGCACATCTCGACCGGGTTCGACACGGGATATTCGGAGCATGTCGAGCTCTGCGGAACCGAGGGAACCATCCGCATGGCGCAGGCGTGGAACTGCGACGGGCAGTCGGTTACGCTAGAGTGCGCCACGCCCGGCAACGCGGAGACGGTGACGTTCGAGCCGACGAACCAGTTCGCCGCACAGCTCCGTCACCTCTGCGAGTGTCTTGAGTGCGGCGCTTCGCACCGGATTCCGCCGGAGGATTCGATCCGACAGATGCGCGTCATCGATGCTGTGTTCCGCTCCCTAGCGAGCGGAGAGTCCGTAGACCTCTGAGCATCGACGAACCCCAACCGAGGAAAGGGCGCTGATGGCAGGTCAGGGTGAAACGATCCTCTTCGAGGACAGGTTCCAGGGCAAGCTCGGTGACGGCTGGTCGTGGCTGCGCGAGCACGAGGGATTCTGGCGCATCGCGAACGGGGGGTTGGAGATACGCGTCGAGCCCGGCGTCGCGGATACCGTGCGCAACGCGCTCTTGAGACAGGCTCCGGATCGCTCCACCGGCTCCTACGCGATCGAGGTCACCGTGTCGAACCACACGCTGCCCACCCAGCAGTACGAGCAGGGAGGCATCACGTGGTACGTGGACGGCAAACCGGTGTTCAAGATCGTCAAGGAGCTCATCGACGGCGATCTGTGGATCATCCCCGGCAAGCCCTCCATGCGGACGAAGAGCGTCCGTCTGCGGCTCGTCGTGACGGCATCGACGTGGACGGCGCTGTTCCGACCGGAAGGCGAGAGCGAGTACCAGGAGGCGGCGAAGGGCGAGCTACCCGCGCCGAGGAATGACCAGGTGAGCATCCAGTGCTACAACGGACCCGCCGATGCCGAGCACTGGATCCGGTTCGAGGACTTCGCAGTCCTCCGACTCACGGGGGCGTAGAAACGCAAAGGGGCGACTTGCGTGTCGCCCCTTCGCTCGCTCCGGGCCCTGCCTAGTTCCCCTGGTTCGGACGGCCGCCGCCTGCACCGCCCCCACGGTTCCCACCGCCCTGTGGACGCTGCTGGTTCCCGCCGCCGGGCCCGCCCGTCTGGCGACGTCCCTGCTGCTCGAACCACGCATCGAGCTTGGCGTTCTGGTCAGCGGTGAGGACTTCCTTGACGCCATCTCTCAGCGTGCGGACTCCACCCATGACCGCCTGCATCCGCGCCTGACGATCTCCCTGCTCTCCGCCTTGCTGACCCGACATCTCGTCGAGCTGCTTCTTCGTATCTGCCCATTGCTTCTGGTAGACGCCCCGCAGCTTCACGAGCTGCTCGTTGTTCGTGTCCAGCTCCAGCGCGACGAACGCCCATGAACCGAAGACGGCTCGCTCGACCATGTCGCGCGGATTGAACATCATCCGCATCGGGTTCCCGTCGCCGGGCGCTCCCTGAGGTCCCCCGCCGCCCGGACGCTGCTGGGGAGCCTGCGCTCGCAGCGTCAGACCGGCTGCGACAACCAACGCGGCAACGACGCCATAGGCGATGCCTCGTGACACTCGCTTCATCGTGCTCCTCCGACTTGTCTGCCCTCGACCACGACGCGACCCACGGACTCACTGATAGACGAGTCCCAGACCCGTACGGATTATCCGATGTCCAAACGCCCTCTTGGTCGTTGCGCGGCTGGAACGCGGTTGGGATAATCGCCGCGATCCGATCCGATCGCGGGCACTCGCGAAGGAGACGCTCATGCGGTTCGGTCTCGTCCATCACTCCTTGGGACACGGCATCCCCGTCGAACAGGCGATCAAGCAGGCGTACGACTACGGCGCGCTCGTCTTCGCGACCGGCGTGAACCTCGGCACGCGCGAGATGATGCGCGACCTCATGGCGAAGTACTCGATGGACATCGTCACCGGTTGGGGCGACCGGTTCATCGAAAACGGCGACGCTCAGCCCACCGACGGCTTCATGCGGTTCTGCCGCGATGTGTGCCAGCCGCTGGGCATCCGCGTCGTCGGCACGGCATCGTCGCACCACCGCTGGCGGAAGGACCCGCCGCTCGCCGAACAGCTCTCCCTGTTGAGCGCGGCGCTCAAACGCCTCTGCGCCGTCGCCGTCGATTACGACGTGCAGATCGCCCTCGAAAACCACGCCGACTACCGCGCCTCGGACATCCTACAGATTATCGAGCGCGTGGATAGCCCCGCGATGCGCGTCCAGCTCGACACCGGGAACCCCTACGCCGTTGCGGAAGAACCGCTCGACGCGACTCGTCTGCTCGCGCCCTACACGTCCTCGACGCACATCAAGGACATGACGATCCGGCCCCTTACGGACGGCGAATGGGTGAAGGTCCTCGGCTGCCCGCTCGGTGAAGGCGATGTCGACTTGGCGGGCATTGCGCGCATTCTGAGCGAGAACGCGCCCACGGACCTGCCCTTCAACCTCGAAGTAGAGCCGCCTCACGGAACCGACAACGCCGCCGCGTGCCGCACGTCCGTCGAGCACGTCAAGGCGACCCTATCGGGCTACCTCGAACTCCAGCCCGCCAAGTGACAGCGCCGACCCGTCACCAGGGAGGACGAAGACGATGGCTGACCGGTACCGCCTTGGCGTGATCGGCGTCGGCGGCATGGGCATTGCCAACTACCACGCGGCGACGTTCGTCAGGACGGAGCGCGTCGATCTCGTCGCCTGCTGCGACATCAACGAAGCCGCGCTGGGGCCCTTCCAGGAGCGGTTCCGCGTCCCGGCTGTGTTCATCGACGCGCGGTCGATGCTCGAAGCGTCCAAGCTCGACCTCGTCGCCGTCTGCACCAACGAGACGGCTCACGCTGAGATGACCGTCCTCTCCGCATCCTACGCGCCGAAGGCGATCTTCTGCGAGAAGCCGATGGCGATGAGCCTCGACCAAGCCGACGGGATGCTGCACGCCTGCGCGGCGCACGGCACCCGTCTCTTCGTCGGGCACCAACGACGCTTCAACTCGCAGTACGCGCGGGCGTACGAGCTCCTCCAAGAAGGCGCCGTCGGCGAGCTCGAAAGCATCGAGGCGGCAGGGCATCCGGGCGGGTCGCTGCTGGTGGACGGCACGCATACGGTCGATCTGATCCGGTTCTTCGCGGACGAACCGCCCGTGAAGTGGGTTTTCGGGCAGGTCGAGGCGACGACGCGCCGGTTCGGGTGGGGGCACACGCTCGAAGATGCCGCGATGGCGATCATCTGCTTCGAGGGCGGCATGCGGGCGACCCTCGCCATCGGCGGATACCATACGCTGGCGAAGGAAGGGCTCCTGCCCTGTGAGTCGCAGGCGTACCACCGGATCCGCCTGCGCGGTTCGTCGGGAACCATCGAGATCAACGGTGATGGGCAGGTGGGCGACCGCCCGCTGCTGCGCGTCAAGCGCGGCAGCGAGTGGGAGCCCATCGAGATCGAGCAGGGGTGGTACAAGGGCGTCTCGCCGCACGCGGCGGCGCTGGACGCGCTCGAAGCCGACGAGCCGCACCTGCTCGACGCCACGAGTGCCAGGGCGACGCTCGAAGTGCTCCTGTCGATCTACGAATCGGCGCGGACGAATCGGCTCATCGAGATGCCGTTGGCGAATCGCGCCAACCCGTTCGACCAGTGGCTCGCGGAGCGCGACGCCGCTGCCGGTTGACCTGGGTGGTCGTCCGCTTCGTCGCTCCCGCGGAAGCGGGAGCCTAGAGTTCTGGATTCGCGCTTCCGCAGCAATGACGGATAGGTGTTGCCGCGTGATACAGCCGGGCTCGTGTGCGACGCAGAACCGGCCTACGGCTTGCGCGTCTGCCCAGCAACCGCCATGCGACGCGCCACGTAGTCGGCGATCTGCATATAGCCCTCCGCCCAGGTGTGACGCAGGTCGCCGATCTTCTCCATCGACGCTCCGGCTTCGTCGTAAAGGCTGTGCGGCACGTCCTTCGCCGCGACGAACCGGATGTTGCCCTTGTAGAGCCCGACGGTGATCTGCCCCGTCGCGAGCTGCGCGATGCCTTCTGTCACCTGGAGCAGCGACGCCGACGTCGGCGAGAACCACTCACCCTCGTAGACCGCGTCGGCGAGCTGCCGCGAAATGACGTCCATGAGCTTCCTGCGGCTCCGATCCAGCGTGAGCTGCAGCAGCTTCTCGTAGCAGTAGGCGAGAACCGACACGCCCGGCGACTCGTACACGCCCCGCGACTTGATCCCGATCCGCCGGTTCTCCACGACATCGATCCCGATGCCCACGCCGTTCCGCCCGCCGATGCGATTCAGCGTCTGGAATGCCTCGACGATGCCCATCGACTCGCCGTTGACCGCGATGGGGGTTCCCATCTCGAACCGGATCGTGAGCTCCTCGACTTTGTCGGGAGCCTGCATCGGCGAGACGCCCATGATGAAGTCGACGAAGTCGGAAGGCGTCGTGAGCTGCTCCAGCCTGCCAGCTTCGTGCGTCAGGCCACAGAAGTTGGCGTCGGTCGAGTAGGGCTTCTCCTCGGTCGCCGTCACTTGGAGCCCTTCGCGCTGGCAGTACTGGATCATGAGCCGCCGGCCGCCCAGCTCAGCTTCAAACTCCTCATCGCGCCAGGGAGCGTAGACGCTCACTTCCGGTGCGAGCATCGCGAGCGCCAGCTCGAAGCGGACCTGGTCGTTCCCGCGACCCGTCGCGCCGTGGGTCACGACGTCGATCCCGTGCTGTCGGATCACGGGAAGGGCGACTGCGACGGTCGCCATGCGCGCGATGCCCGTCGTGTTCCAGTACCCGCCTTCGTGCGACGCAGCGCCTCGGATCACCTGCAACATGTATTCCGCGAGGCGTTCCTTGCCGTCGAGCAGCAGCGCCTCCTTCGCGCCAGCGGCTTTCATGCGAGCAGGGATCACATCGAGGTTCTTCTCATCGGGCTGCCCCAGGTCGATCGTGAGAGCCGTCACATCGATGCCGGACGCGGACAGCCATCGTACGATCGTCGTGCTGTCCAGGCCGCCAGAGACGAGCGCGAGGATTTTCTTGCCGCGAAGGTCGTTCCTGTTCATGGGAGCTCTCCGAGTTCGCTGGAAGGTGATGGCATCACGCCTAGCTGAAAGTATAGTCCAGGATCGATGGGCTTTCTACGCGCCGCGCCGATGCCGCCTACGGCGGAGCTCCCTTGCATCGGCATGTTCTGCGTGTTAGATCGCTGACGTACGTGTCGCTCAGTGGCGACATGAGCCCACGTGTCCGCCGGTGACAGGAGAAGTGTCATGTCCCGGCAGCCCACCAGCGTATCGTTTCTGATTTCTCTCGCCTTTCACGGGATCGTTGCGGTCATTCTGCTGCTGTACGTGCTCGTCCAGAAAGAGATCATCCCCAACCCGTTCCAGGTGGACATCCTCGCGCCGCCTCCGCCGCCGAAGCCGTCCGTGCGCCGACCGGACATCAAGCCGGTTCCCAAGCCAATCGTGCTGCAAGAAGTCTCCGTCTCGGCTCCCCAGACGACCAACCGAGTCCACGCCACCGTCACCAGCACCGTCAAGACGAGCGATCTGCAGGCTCAGTCCGTCCTGGCGTTTGCCGACAAAGCGGTGCGCGTCGAAACCCCTCGCGTCGGCGACCGCCCGCGCGTGATCGACCCCAACGTCGCGGTTCCGCCCGTTGTGACGGCAGCCAACCTGCCCATCGCCGACACGCCGGATGCGCTTGCGTTCTCATCGCCATTGGGAACCGGCGGTCAGGGAGGCAGTGGGCGCGGCGTCGGTGGAACCGGGATTGGACGCGGGATCGCTCCGGGCAGGGCAGTGGCGCTGGTGTCGCAGTCGGCTCAGGATGTGAAGCTCGCCGGGCTCTCGCTCGTCGAACGGCTCAGCACGGTTATCGACGGCATCGGAGACATGCCGTTCACGATCACGCTGGGCGCTCCCGACGTGCTCCCGCTCCCAAAGGGGGAGCCCGGCGGGCGGGTCGTCGGGAAGGGCAAGGACATCCGGGGCGTGTTCCGGCTCGTCCGCGCCCGGCATCACCTGTCCGACTGGTGGACGGACGCCAGCGCGCTTTCGGGGCTGGCAAAGTGGCTCAACGCGAACACGAAGATCCACACCGACATGTCCGTCGAGGGCGGAGCCGTCGAGCTCCGAGATACGAACCTGCTGCGTGCGCCGGTCGTCTGGATGACGGGTCACGATCCCACTGTCGTGACGACGCGCGGCTTGTGGGGGGAATGGGGAGCGCAGATGCGGCAGGGCGTTGGAAGAATGGACAAGCGCCTTGAGGATGCGGAGGCGACGAACCTTCGCCGGTATCTGGTCGATCGACAGGGGCTCCTCGTATTCGACGATTGCGGTTTGGGATTCGGTCATCGCCAGGCGCTGCTGGAGGTCGTCCGGGCGGAGCTCCAGCGGATCGTGCCGGAGTACCCCATCGTCCCCATTCCCAACGACCACGAGATCTACAACAACTTCTACGAGCTCGGTGGTCCCCCGGTCGGGTTCGACGTGCAGTGGATTGCGTGGTGGGGGCAGGGGCATTCGCTTAAGCGGCGCAACTACATCGAAGGGATCATGTTCGACGGGCGCATCGGCGTCATCCTGAGCAACCGCGACTACATGTGCGCCATGCAGACGGTCGGGCATCCCAGCATGGGGTATCTGCCGCGCGGCGTGCCGTCGGCGTATCGGTGGGCGACGAAC
Source organism: Candidatus Poribacteria bacterium (assembly GCA_016866785.1). NCBI lineage: Bacteria > Candidatus Poribacteria > Candidatus Poribacteria bacterium. The sequence continues at coordinate 6,872 of VGLH01000101.1, read as the reverse complement.
GTCGTCGTCTATGGGCTGACGCACGGGAACATCGCGCAGTACAGCGACTACGTGCCGGAGAACCGACTCGCGGACGAGCCGATGCCCTTCAAGGCTCCGCTATCGACGCGCATCCCGTCCACGCCGATCCCACTGGAGGAATAGCCCTGCTGCACACAAGGCTCGTGTGGGTTCTGCGCTACGCCCAGAATGGCAGGTGGGGCAGCGGCCGGTAGGACGGGTCGTAAGGGCGGGCTTCAGACCCGCCCCAGGGTTCTGATGCTAGAACGACACGCCCTTGCCCGTCTCAGCCGACTTGTACATCGCCTCGGTGATCTTCACGACCGTCACGCCGATGGCTCCGGTCTCGATCAGCTCACACCGACCCAGCAGACCCCAAACCCAGTGCTTGTGGCTCCCGTCGTAGCCGTCGTTCCACCGACCGAACGAGCGCTGCCGGCGTTCGTACGAGTCGATGTCGAATGTGACGTTCGCGTCCATGTCGTGGAGATGCGTGTAGAAAGCGAAGGGCTCCAGCCTGATCCCGCCGAGGGAGCCCATGATGCGGTCGCCTTCGCCGCCGTCCATGTGCGCCGCCCACGCTTCCTCGACGAACATGGCTACGTCGCCCTCGAACCGGACAAATCCGGTTCCCAACTCCTCAACGTTGTAGCCGCTCGCCTTGCGGCGTTCCTCGTCCATCGGGAGTTCCTGGAACGTGGACGCCAAGACGCTCTGCACCGGCGGGTTCCCCAGCAGATAGACCATCCGCGCCATGTGATATACCGCCATGTCGGGCAAAGCCCCGCCGCCCGACTTGTCCTTCTGCACGAAGTGTGGCGTCGCGTATCCGTCGACGTACACGCGCCCACGACGGCGGTAGTGGCTCGTCTTGACGTAATAGACGCGTCCAAGCGCTCCTTCCTCGATGAGGCGTTTCGTCGTCCGCACTTCCTTGCCGAACAGCGTGCCAACCTGCATTCCTAGCTTCTTGCCGGTGCGGCGTGACGCCGCCAGCATCGTGTCCGCGTCGGAGCCCTTGATCGTCAATGGCTTTTCGCAGTAGACGTGCTTGCCGGCTTCCATCGCCGCGATGGACACTGGCGCATGGAGCACGTTCGGCAGGCACACGTCCACCGCGTCGATATCGTCGATCTTCAGCAGGTCTTTGTAGTCGGCGAAGACGTTCTTAACGCCGGCTTCGCCTGCGACGCGCTTCGCTTCCGCCTCGTCGATGTCCGCCAGAGCGACGATCTCGACGTCGTTCGGCATGCCTCGGTAGCTGTTCACGTGGCTCTTGCCGATGATTCCCGTTCCGATGACCCCGACCTTGAGCTTCCCAGCCATTGCGTTCCCTCTCGTGGACTGGCGCCGGCTCTCCGACGCGCGTACTGGCGAGCATAACGCCCCACGCCGGCGTGTCAAGGCTGGGCTCGCGCCTTGAGCCGGACAGCCGGTTCCGCTATCGTCCACACGCCACGGAACGCAGGGCAGACGCGCGAGAAGGAGACGGCAATGTACCGCGTGGGCGTGATCGGACTGGGCAGCATCGCGGCTCGCTACTCGACGCCGAGCGACGCGCATCCCTACTGTCATGTCGGCGGCATCCGGCTCTGCGATGCGACGGAGCTCGTCGCCGTCGCGGACATGTCGGCGGAACGGCGCGACGAGTTCGCCAAGACGTGGGGACCTGTCTTCCCCGACGGGTTCCGCTACTACGAGACCGACCGCGAGATGCTCGAGAACGAGCAACTCGACATCGTCGCCGTGTGCGTCCGCGGGCCCTTCCACTTCGCCGTCATGCAGAAAGCGCTGAAAGCCGACATTCGCGCCATCTTTCTCGAGAAGCCCGCCGGATGCTCGCTCCATGAAGTGGACGAGATGACGCGCGTCGCCGAGTCGCGCGGCATCCCCACGGTGGTGGACTACTCGCGACATTGGGCTCCGCATCTCATCCGGCTGCAGTCGCTCGTCGCCGATGGGTTGGTGGGACAGGTTCAGTCGGTGATCGGCTACTGCGGCGGCACGATCCTCTCGTTCGCGATCCACACGACGGACCTCATCTGCCAGTTCGCGGGCTACGATCCCATCTCGGTCGCCGCGCACATATCGACCGGAGGCGGCGAGATGCCAGCCGGATACGAGCCGGAGCCCGCCATCGTCGGGGCTTCGATTCGGTTCGCGAGCGGCGTCCAGGGGTTCCACGTGGGGAACCACGGCAAGGCTCCCGCGTTCGCCGTCGATGTCCTGGGAACCGAAGGGCAGCTCCGCTGCGGCATCTACACGGGAACCGTTCTGCTCGACAAGGATGGTAAGCGCGTCGACAACGCGACGCTCGATCTGCCGCCCAACGAGAGCGTCTTCAAGGTCGCCTATCAGCAGATCGCCGACCACCTCGGCGGCGGGCCCGCCCCGCATTGCTCCGGCGCGGACTACATGGCGGTCAACGAGATCGGCTTCGCCACCATCGAGAGCGGTCTGACGGGCGAGACCGTCGCCATCCCGTGCGCCCGACGCGACCGACTCATCTGGGCGAACGGCTGACGCAGGTAGGGAGCCGCCGTGACACCCAAGGAACGCGTCCTCGCCGCGTTGAGCCATCTGACGCCGGACCGCATCCCGAAGTTCGACTCCTTCTGGTCGGAGTTCGCGTCGGCGTGCCGGAAGGAGCTCAGGCTCCCGCCGAACACGAATCTCGACGACCACTTCGGCATCGACATCACCATCGCCGTCGCCGATGAGACACCCTTCCCGACGAAGGCGCGCACGCTCTGGCGAAGCGGAGGCGACACGATCTCCCGCGACTCATGGGGCAGAACCGTCCGGACACGCGACGGAGCCTACTTCTACGAAGTCCTCGAGGTTCCCATCACGACGCGGGCTGGCCTGGACCGAGTGGCGTTCGACCCACCGACGATGCCGGAGCGGTACGGCGGTTTCGAGCGGGTCGTGGCGGCGCGGCGCGCGAAGTCAGCGGTGTTCTGCAAGACCGGAGGGCCCTACCTCCGCACGACGTTCATCCGGGGCGAGACGGACTTCCTGATGGACTGCGCCTCCGATCCGGAGTTCGCCAAAGCGCTCGCGGACCGCGTCGCCGACCACATCATCGAGATCGGCGTCGAGTCCATCCGGCGCGGGAACCTGGCGGACACCGGCTTGTGGATCTACGACGACATGGCGTTCAACGACCAGCCGTTCGTGTCGCCCAAGTCGTTCGAGCGCATCTTCCTTCCCGCCTACTGCCGGATGGTCGAGGCGTTCCGACGCGCCGGCGCGAGGCACGTCATCCTTCACAGCGACGGAAACATCGGACCCCTGCTCGACATGCTGCTCGACGCAGGCATCGACGGCATCAATCCGGTGGAACCGAAGGCGTCCATGTCGGTCGTCGAACTCAAGCGGCGGTACGGCGACCGGCTCTCGCTGATCGGCGGCATGTGCAACGCCAACGTCTTGCCGTTCGGCGCTCACGCAGAGATCGCCCAGCAGGCGCGGGAGATCATCGAGTGCGGCAGGGATGGCGGCGTCATCATCGGCGCGCACTCCATTGGGCCCGACATCCCCGTCGCGAGCTACTGCGCCTATCACGACACGGTCATGTCGGAAGGGGTCTACCAATGAGGCGATTCGCGGTCGTGGGGGTTCTTGTGCTGCTTCTGACGCCCTGGGCAGCGGCATCGGATCCGCTGCGCGCGGGCGTGGCGACCGTGGACATCACGCCGCCGGTCGGCTTCCCGATGTGGGGATACGGCGCGCGGCACGACATGCCGAGTCAGGGGGTCATGGACCCGCTCCACGCCAAGGCAGTCGTGCTAGAGGCAGGAGACCAGCGGCTCGCGCTCGTCGGGCTCGACCTGGGCAGGGCTCCAATGCGCGATTCGATGGCGCGCATCCGCGAGCAAGTGCGGGACGAGTCGGGCGTGGGAACCGTGCTGATCGTCGGTTCGCACACCCACCACGGGCCTGTCATCGAGACGACCAACTGGCCCACGCCGGAGCATCCCTACGTGCGCGACCTCGAAGCCAGAATCGCCGATGCAATCCGGCTCGCGTCCGAGAGCCTGGTGTCGGTGCGACTGGGAACTGCCTCGAAAGAGGTTCCTCTGAACCGGAACCGCCACTGGAAGCTGCCGAACCCACCCGTGGACCGCGAGCTATCCGTCATCCGGCTCGACCGAGCGGACGGAACGCCGCTGGCGATCCTCGTCAACTTCGCCGCCCATCCGACGATGACGCCAGGCGAGGACCTGCGCTTCTCGGCGGACTATCCGGGCTACATGATGGCGCGGGTCCAGGACGAGCTCGGGGGAACCTGCGTCTTCCTGCAAGGCGCAGCGGGCGACCTGTCCGCCAACGCCGACGGTCGGAGCGTCGCGGAGTTCGGGAAGGCGCTGGGCGACGCTGTGATCGAGGTCGCTCGACTGGCGACGCCCGTCATGCTGGACGACGCGTCGATCCAGTCGCGCGAGGACGACTTCCATTTCGAGTCGCGCGTGGACTTCTCACCGCCACTGGTGCTGGAGCTCTTCGCGCAGGCGTTCTATCGCGATCTCGCAGTGGCGGGAATCGCCGAGTTCGCGCCGGGCATCCGGCCGCACCTGACGACGGCTCTCCTCTCGGACGGCAGGCGGCCGTTGCTGGCGTTGGTGGGCGCTTCAGGCGAGTTCTTCTGCGACCACGCGATCCAACTGAAGCGGCGTCTGCCCGTGCGGACGATGGTCTTCGGCTACTGCAACGACTACCAGTGGTACTTCCCAACCATCGAGTCAGCCGCGCAGGGGGGTTACGGTGGGGATTCGACGGTCGCTCCGGCGGAAGTAGGAGCCGGCGAGCAGGTAATCAACCGCGCCCTGATGCGCGTTTTCGAGATGATAGGCAAGTGGTGAGCCGCGATCAGCGCGACGTCTCGCCCTCGACGACGCGTATCTGGCGGTTCGCCGCAACGTTCTCGAGAACATCGACGATGCCCGAGGGCCACCGGATTTCGAGCCGATCCACTTGCACCGCGTCACCCAGTCCGAAGTGCGCCCGGACGTCGTTCTGCGAGATGTAGCTTCCGCCGCTGCAGACCTCGGTCCTGAGCGAACTCCCTCCGACCGTCGCCGTGAGGCGCGCGCCGATGCCCAGCCAGTTGCTCTGCCGGCCCTCGAGTGACACCAGCAGGTAGTTGCCGCGTTCCGAGTCGTTCCGCAGCAGGTCCGCCGTGTCGTGGGCGTTCGACACGAGGATGTCGATGTCGCCGTCGTTGTCGTAGTCGCCGAACGCCGTGCCCCGGCTCACTTTGACGAGCGCTATCCCCGAACCCGCGTCCCCGCTGATGTCCTCGAACGTCGCGTCCCGACGGTTCCGATAGAGCGAGTTTCGCTGCGCATAGGACGTCGTTGCGTCGTACTCGTCGACGAGGTCTTGGATGTGCCCGTTGGCGATGAAGAGGTCGAGCCAGCCGTCGTTGTCGGCATCGAACAGCGCGGTTCCCCAACTGACGTTAGGGAGCGTCGCGCCGAGACCGCTGGTGAACGACGCGTCTCGGTAGAACCCCGATCCGTCGTTGTGGTAGACGGTGTTGTACTGCCGCTGGAAGTTCGTCACAACGATGTCGAGGCGGCCGTCTCGGTCGTAGTCCCCGACGGCGACGCCCATGCTCCCCTGCGGGTTCCCGTTCTCGTCGGCATCGACTCCCGCCATCCACGCCATCTCCTCGAAGTGCGCGGAGCCGTCGTTGATGAACAGGAAGTTGGGCGTGCCATCGTTGGCAACGTAGATGTCCACGTCACCGTCGTCATCGACGTCGGTGAACCGGACGCCGAGACCCTTACCGCCCGGCTGGTAGACGCCGGCTTCGCGCGTGATGTCCGTGAACGTCCCGTCGCCGTTGTTGCGGAAGAGCCGGTCAGCGTCGCCCTCGTAGGCTTCGGGTCCGCAGTAGATGGGAACCCCCTGCTCCTCGCAGGTTGTGTTCCGCGACAGGTCCCACTTGCAGTAGAACACGACGTAGAGATCGAGATCGCCGTCGTTGTCGATGTCTCCGAACGCGGCGGCGGTGCTCCAGCGCGGATCAGCCACGCCCGCTGCCACGGTCACGTCGCGGAACGTGCCGTCGCCCTGGTTCCGATAGAGGATCGTCTTGCCGTAGTTAGTGACGAAGAGGTCGGTCCAGCCATCGTTGTCGTAGTCCCCGGCGCAGACGCCCGTGCCGTAACCCGTGTCGCCGACTCCGGCGGCGTCGGTCACGTCGCGGAAGGTTCCGTCGCCCTGGTTCCGGTAGAGTCGGTTCCTGGGAAGGTCGGTTGTCGGCTCCGCCGAGGTGGGGAAGTCGGCGGCGCTGACGAGGTAGGCGTCGAGCCAGCCGTCGTTGTCGTAGTCGATCCAGGCGCAACCGCTGCCGATCGTCTCGATGAAGTAGCGCTCGCCCGACCTGCCGTCGAAGTGACGGAAGTCGATACCCGACGAAACGGTGGCATCGGTGAATCGGACATCGGGCGATGCGGCGGCGGCGATGCAGAACGACGCGACGAGGCTGACAACTGCCCCCAGACGTGCCATGTGGAATCCCCCGGAGCAGTGTAGCGCACCTGCCGGAGAACGGCACGCCTCAGACGGACGCCATTGCCTCCATCATCGGGTCGTGGTTGCACATGGGTTCGGACGCGAGGTAGTCCCCGGTCAGCGCGTAGGCGCGCCCTCGGTTCCCGCCGCACACGACGCGGTACTCGCAGCGCCCGCACTTGCCCTTGAGCAGGTCGGGATCGCGCAGCTCGCGGAAGAGCGGCGCGTTGCGGTAGATGTCTACCAGCGACTTCACGCGCACGTTGCCGTCACAAATCGGCAGGAACCCACTGGGGTACACGTCGCCAACATGCGAGACGAACACCAGGCCCTTGCCGTCGTTTGCG
>VGLH01000100.1 GCA_016866785.1 Candidatus Poribacteria bacterium | reverse complement strand
TTCCACGGCGCGAAGTGCTACCTGCTCCAAGAGGAGGATGGGCAAGTCGCCCCCGCGCACTCCATCTCGGCGGGACTCGACTATCCCGGCGTCGGACCCGAGCACTCCTATTACCGCGCCACGGGACGCGCCGAGTACGTCGCCGTCACGGACGACCAGGCGGTCGAGGGGTTCCAGCTCCTCTGCCGAACGGAGGGGATCATCTCCGCGCTCGAATCGGCGCACGCCGTCGCGCACCTGACGGAACTCGCCCCAGCGCTGGGCAAGGACGCCGTCATCGTCGTCAACCTGTCGGGCAGGGGCGACAAGGACACGGGAACCATCGCCGAAGCGCTGGGAGTCGAGCTATGAGCGCCAACCGCATCAAGCGGCTGTTCGATCGGCTCCGCGCGGAAGGCTCCTGCGCGTTCATGCCCTACATCGCCGCCGGCGATCCGTCGCTGTCCGTCACGCGCGAGCTCCTAGCCGCCTTCGAGGACGCGGGCGCCGATATGGTCGAGCTCGGCGTGCCCTTCTCCGACCCCATCGCCGATGGACCCAGCGTCGAGAGGGCGACCGGCAGAGCACTGGGCGCGGGAACGCGGCTGAAGGCTATACTGGGCTTGGTGGAAGATGTGCGGCGTACATCCGAGCTGCCCATCGCGCTGATGGGCTACTACAACCCCTTCTTCCGTTATGGCGTCGAGCGGTTCTGCCGCGACGCGGCATCGGCGGGCGTCGACGGGCTCATCATCCCCGACCTGCCGCCGGAGGACGCCGACGAGCTCATTCCGCCGGCGCGGGAGAATGGGATCGCGACGGTCTTTCTCGTCGCGCCGACGAGCACCCAGGAGCGGCTCGCGACGGTTGCCGCCGCAGCGACGGGGTTCATCTACCTGGTATCGGTCACGGGCGTCACGGGCGCGAGGGAAACGGTCTCCGCCGATGTGTCGCCGCTGGTGAACCGGCTGCGTGAGGTGACGGACAAGCCCGTGTGCGTCGGGTTCGGCATTTCGACGCCGGAGCAGGCGTCCAGCGTGGCGGCTCTCGCGGACGGCGTCATCGTCGGCAGCGCCATCGTCAACACGATCGAGCGGTATCTGGACGCGCCGGCGGAGATCGTGCCACGGACGCAGGCGTTCGTCCGGTCCCTCGTCGAGGCGGTGAGGTCAGTCCGACGTGGATAGCGGTCCGAAGGGGCGGGGATGAAACAGGTCGTGCTCGTCGGGATTGGCGGCTTCGTGGGTTCGGTGTTTCGGTTCGTCGTCGTCGAGTGGTTCGGGCGGTGGCTGATCGGGTTTCCCGCCGGAACGCTGGTGGTTAACGTCACCGGTTCGTTCGTGCTGGGCTTTCTCGTTTCGCTGAACGCGACGCCTTTCGCGGTTCCGACGGAGTACCGGCTCTTCTTTGGAACCGGACTTCTCGGCGCGTTCACGACGTTCTCAGCCTTCAGTCAGGAATCCCTGGGATTGGCGTCCGACGGGAGATGGCACGCCTTCGCGGGGAACCTGTTCGGAAGCGTCGCGATGGGCATCGCGGCGTGCATCGCGGGAGCCACGCTCGCCCGCGTCGCTGCCCGCTGAGGCAGTCCTCGACTGCCGCTCGAATCATCTAAGGAGGTTACCATGCCAAATGCCGCCCACTGGACCCCGTGCGCCCGCCTGAGTGAACTCCGCGAGGGCGAGCTCCACGCCGTCAACGTCGAAGGCACGTCCGTCGTCCTCATCCGGTCGGAAGACGCGGTGCGCGCGCTCGACAACCGCTGTCCCCACATGGGCTATCCCCTGAGCGAAGGCACGTTCCAGCACGGGATTCTCATCTGCGACTGGCATCACGCGCGGTTCGATGTCGCCAGCGGATGCACCTTCGACCCCTGGGCGGACGACGTCGCGTCGTATCCCGTCCAGATCGTGGGAGACACCGTCTCGGTCGATGCCCACGCGAACGGCTCGCATGTGGTCGAGCACTGGACGCGCCGGCTCCGCGAGGGGTTGGAGCAGAACCTGGGGCTCATCATCGCCAAGGCGGTCATCGCGCTGGATGCCAATCACGCGCCGGGGTCGCATGCCGTCCAGATCGGCGCGCTCTATGGGGCTCAAGGACGCCGCGCCGGATGGGGCCCCGGCTTGACGATCCTGACGGCGATGGCGAACGTTCTGCCGCGCCTGGCTCCCGCCGATGCGAACCTGGCGCTCTATCAGGGACTCGTCCACGTCTCGCGGGAGACCTCGTCATCGGCACCGCGCGTCGTCCTGATGCCCCTGGAGACGGACGAGCACTCCATTGAGCGGCTCAAGGAGTGGTTCCGCTACTTCATCGATGTGCGGAACCCCGACGGCGCAGAGCGCGCCATCCTGACTGCGCTCGCCCAGGGAGCGACCATCGCCGAGGCGTGCGACATGATGGTCTGCGCCGCGACGGATCACTTCTACCGCGACGGCGGACACGCGCTCGACTTCGTCAACAAGGGCTTCGAGGTTCTCGACCACGTCGGGTGGGAACGCGCGACGGACATTCTGCCGACGCTGGCGGGCGTCCTCGCGCGCAGCAGCCGCAGCGAAGAGCAGAACCGATGGCGCAGTCCGCACGACCTGTCGGGGATGCTCTACGCCGAGTTCTCCAAGCTGCCGGAGATCATCGCGAGCGGCGAGGGCAAGACCTGGACCGCCGACGCGGGCGAACGCCTCACGACCGCGCTGCTGGACGACGATCCGTCCGTCATCGTCAAAGGTTTGCGCGACGCGCTCACCAACGGCGCGGACGTGGTGGACGTGACGCAGTCGCTCGCCTACGCCGCCGCGCTGCGCATCGCGCGGTTCCATGTCAAGAACGAGTACGGCGACTGGCTCTCCGTTCTCCACACTTACACCTACGCGAACGCGCTCCATCAATGCGCGCGGCGGTCGCCGTCGACGGAGCTGCTGCGCGGTGTGTTCCACGGCGCGATGGCGGTGTGGTTCGACCGATGGTTTAACAAGCCGGCGGCACGGCTCCCGCAGAACCGCCGGGACACGCAGGCGCTGCCATCCGACGCGGACGCGCTGCTCGACGGGCTGTTGGCGACGTTCGACACGCAGGGGTTGGTCGATGAAGCCGGGATGCACGTCTACCGATACCTGTCGCTGGGACACCCCCGCGAACGGCTCATCGAGACGCTCGGGCACGCCCTCGTCCGCGAAGACGCGGACTTCCACGACTTCCAGATGTTCGAGGCGGCTGTCCGGCAGGCGAACGAGCTCGACGAGGAACGCGCCCGTCTGACGCTCGTCGCCGCCGGACGCTATCTCGCAGCCCACGCCCCGACGGCGCGCGCGCTCCGGCAGACGGCGACGCTCGCGCTGCGTCTCCACCGGGGAGAGAATCTCTCGGCGGACGACCCGGACGAGGCGGTCGTCTAGCCGTCGGTGTAGGGGCGAGCCGTCGGATCGCCTCTACTTGGCAGGCTCTTCCTTGCGCCGTTGGCGCTCGAGATGCTTCTCGGCGGCTTGGAGCCCGCGCTTGGCATCCGGTTGATCCGGCGCGACCCGAAGGGCAACCTCGTACGCGGCGCGAGCGGCAGCCCACTCCTGCTCGTGGTTCTCTGCCGCTCCGAGCAGTAGGTGGCATTCGAGCGCCCACTCGTTCGGCTGCCGGTGGAGCGCGGCGGCCTTGGCGAGGGTCCCTGCCGCCTCCCCGAAGTCGCGCGCGTCGAACGCCATGATGCCGAGGACGTGGTACGGGTAGGGATTCGAGAAGTCGAGAGCGATCGCCGACGCGAGCCAATCCTCGGCGGCGTCCGTATCGTGCGACTTGAGCGCCGCGAGGGCTCGACCGACCATCGCCATCGACGCCGCCCGGGAGCCCGTGTCGTCGGTCGTGGGCAACTGTCGGTCGACCAAACGACGCGCCAGACCCGACACCTCCGGCCGCCGGCCGCATCCTGTCAGCGCAACGAGCATCGCAGCGACCAGAACCAACGGCAGCTTGGTCACCGCGCCTCTCCTCCGACGATGACCTTCTCCGCGTAGATCGTCTCCGCCTTCACGTAACTCGCGTAGATACGGCGGGCGACGACGCGCGTCGCGAAGATGCCGTTCTCTCGTCCCGACGCCTGCGAGATGCCCGGGTCCACCGGCGGGCTCTGGTAGGGCTTCACGTTGGGAGCCTCCAGCACATCCGCCTCGATCGTCTTGGCGTAGATCGTCTCGGCGACGACGGCGGCGGCTTCGATCTGATCGGCGACGTAGGTGGCGCGAAGCGGCGGCGGTGCGACCGGCGACAGATCGAGCTCCGACCCGCCGACGAACTCGGACGACGGGGCCGCCAGCAGCAGCGCTTCTTGCTCGAGCGCTTCCGCGTCTTCCTCTGCGAGCTCCGCCGGCTCCGGCAGGATTTCGTGGTGCGCGCACACTTCCTTCGGCTGCGTTCCCTCGATGAACGCCTCCTCGACCGTGACGGGACACGCCTCGTTCGCCAGGAGTCCGTTGAACCGGCAGACGCGCCGGAACACGATCCCCTGCGGCACGACGAATGAACGACGCGGACGGCTCCGGGCATACGCCGCCATCGCCTGCGCCCACACGGGCAGAGCCGCGCGCGCTCCGCTCATCCCGAACGGTCGGGAGTCGTCGTAGCCCGCCCACGCCAGCGCGACCGTCTCCGGCGTGTAGCCGACGAACCAGGCGTCGCGTCCGTCGTTCGTGGTTCCCGTTTTGCCGGCTCCCACGGAACGGAACCCCCACGAACGCGACGACGCGCCGGTTCCCCGATCCAACACGCCTTCGAGCAGGTGCGTCAGCAGATAGGCGGACTGCGGAGACAGCACGCGCCGGTACGCGGTCGTCCCGCGATACACCTGCTTGCCCTTCGCGTCGACGACACGGCGGACGATGTACGGCGCGACGCGGGCTCCGTTCCCTGCGAACGCCCCGTACGCTTCGAGGAGCTCAATGGGCATCACTTCGGCGGAACCCAGGGCGATGGACGGAACCTCGGGCAATTCCCGACGGATTCCCAAGCCGTACGCCAGCTCGACGACGCGACGCAACCCGACCGAGTCGGCGACGCGCACGGCAGGGACGTTCAGCGAATCCTCGACCGACACGCGCACGGTCACATCGCCGAGGTAGCCGCCGTGCGGATTGCGGGGGCTCCACTCCTTCCCGCCTGCGGTCATGACCAGCCGGGAGTCCTTGAGCAGCGTCGTCGGCGTGAACCGCTTGGGGTCCCGCTCGATGGCGCGCTCCAACGCGGCGGCATAGACGATGGGCTTGAACGCGGAGCCCGGCTGGCGCATCGCCAGGTAGACGCGGTTGAACTGAGACGTGCCGTAGTCCACGCCGCCGACGAGCGCCGTGATCGTGCCCGTATGGGCGTTCATCGCCGCGAACGCCAACTCCGGGTGCGAGCCGTTCCGGGTCAGACGCTTCGCTTGCTGGCGCACGGCGAGCTCGGCTGCCGACTGGAGCGTCGAGTCGAGCGACGTGTAGATGCGGTAACCCCGCTTCGACAGGCGTTCGGACGAGATGGGGACTTCGGCGCGGATCGCATCGACGACGTACGGCACACTCCGCGCGGCGACCGGATGCCCTTCCTTCGGCAGCGGCGCATCGACCGCCGAGGCGCGTTCCTGAGCGCTGATCTTGCCCTCTTCCACGAGCCGCGTCAGAACGAACTGACGCCGGTCGCGCGCCCTCTGCGGATCGTTCAGGAACGAGTACCGGAACGGCGAGCGGATCATCCCGGCGAGCAATGCGCTCTCGGCGAGCGTCAGGCTCCTCACGTCCTTGCCGAAGTAGAACCGCGCCGCCGCTCCGACGCCCGAAATGCTGATCGATCCGCTCTGCCCCAGGTAGATCTCGTTGACGTAGGCGTTCAGCACCGTCTTCTTCGAGTAGCGCAACTCGACGATGACCGCCATGAGCGCCTCGTTAACCTTGCGCGTCAACGTGCGCTTGTGCGTCAGGAACAGGTTCTTGACGAGCTGCTGGGTGATCGTGCTGCCGCCTTCGGCGGTTCTGCCGGCGCGGAGGTTCGCCCACAGCGCCCGTGCGATGCCCCTCGGCGACAAGCCGAGATGCCCGAAGTAGCGCTTGTCCTCGACGGCGATGATCGCGTTCACCAACTGCGGCGGGAGCTCGTCGAGCGGGACGATCTCGCGCTCCTCGCGCACGTCGGCGTAGATGCGCGCGATGGGCATCGGGTCGAGTTCCACGAAGTCGAGGGACTGTGCTTCGCCCTTCTTCGATGCGGCTCCCGATAGCTCGCGGACGGCACTTCCCGAAAGGACGATACGAACGCGCTCCGCCCGCTGCGTGCCCTCCGCCGTCTCTCGCTCCCGCAAGTGGATATCGATCCGGGAGCCCTGAGCGTCGAACTCGCCGGGGCGTTCCGGCGAATCCGCGACTTCCCAGTATCCGAGGCTTCGCAGATGGCTGATGAGCCTCGACCGATCGATCCCAAGTCCGCGGTAGAGAACCATCGGCGCGGCGTAGACGCGCGACGGCACGTCCCACACGTAGCGATCCATGCGGAGGGAGATGCGGACGAAGAGGAACGCGCTGTAGGGAATCAGGAAGGCGAGAAAAGCCGTCGCCACCCAGAACGTTCGTCGGCGCCACGTCTGCGGAGAGTGACGCCAGGTCGTCGCGCACTCCCGCGCGACTCGCAGGAGGCGCAGCACCCGACTGACGACGATCTGCCAAACGCCACGCATCTTCGGGGTCTCGTGGAGGTTCCGTGGCTCCTTCGGAATGGTATCGCGCGGCGAGCCGTCGTGTCACGCCCGCAAGCCCCAACTCGCCGCCGCGAGATAGAGGACGGCGAAGATGACCTCGCTCACGCCCACCTGCGTCAGCGTCGGGTTCACGGAAACGACTCGCCCGAGTCCGTACCGCAGAGCCAGCGGAACGTACGCCCACGCGACCGGCGGAGGCACGAAGCCGCTCACGATGAGGCAGCCTAGACACGCCGCGCCGACGCCGTGATAGGTCGCCAGACCTGCCAGCGCGCGCCGCGAGGCGTTCCCGTCGCCCGAGCTCGTGAGGTTCGCCACCCTCCACTTCACGTAGACGATGCTGCTGCCGAAGTAGAGCAGGTTCAGGAGCCACAGTTCGACGAGCATGGTCGAATCGGGACCGTTCGCCGCCAGGTAGCCCAGCGGAGCCGTCAGGACGAGCCCTGCGATGCCGACCAGCTCCCCGACGAACCCGCGATGTTCGCGCCGCGTCGCCAGCCAGAGGTTCACGACGAACGACACCGCGCCCACCACGACGACCGCCGACATCGTCCGCACAGCCGAGTGCGATAGCAGTCCGACCGCGCCGATCCCCGCCATCGCCGCGAATCCCGCCAGCCATCGGGTAGCTTCGCCATGGCGCTGGCGTCGCCGCGAGAAGAGCACGGAGATGGGAGCGCGCGCGCAGTAGCCGCCCGTGACGAACAGTAGAGCCGGGATGGAGTAAGGAAACGGCTCCGGCGCGACGAGGACGCCCATGAGGAACGGAACGTAGAGCATGACCCACGCGCCGTGCTCGCGCGGGATCATCCAGCGACGTCGCGGAGATCGGGGAGGCGAACTCTCGCTCACGACCCGCGCCGCAGATCGGGAACCGGCAGAGGAACGCCGCCGTAGGCGATGGAATCCTCGGACACCAAGCCCGGCAGCGTGAAGTCGAGTGCGTCCCAGATCGAGATAGGGGGCGGCTCGTCTTTCACGATGGCATCGACGAAGTCGCGCACCTCGAAGTAGTCGCCGCCGCCGTGTCCCGCCTGGAGGGCTTCTTCGGGCGGGTTCCGCCACATGTCGGGCATGAATTCCTCCTCGAAGTCCCACAGCGAGCGCCACTCGACCTTGTCGCATCGGTCGGCGAGCCAAATCTTGTGGCTGTCGCCGAATCCGCGCGGCGCTTCGTAGCACCCCTTCGTGCCCTGGAGCGCGTAGTAGTTCATCCCGTGCGGACGGTTCGACATCATGTCGAGCCGGATCTTCACCAGCGCGCCGCTCTCCGTCTTGCAGTTCATCAGCACCGTGTCGTCGATGGCGTGTTCGGGGTCTGTGTGGATGCCCGACCCGACGCACGATACCGTCACGACGCGCTCCTGGAGCCACTGGAGAACCGGACCCAGCGAGTGCGTGCCGTACGTGCAGCCGTTCTTGCCCACTTGGTCGACATACCGCCACGTCGGGTTCCCCTGCGCGTCGTGGTGGAGGAACTTCACGTCGTGGACGTACTCGCCCTCGGCGAAGTAGAGCTCGCCGAACATGCCCTCATGCGCCAGGCTCCTCACCAGAACGTTCGCCTTCATGTAGCAGTAGTTCTCCGCCATCATGTAGTGCGCGCCGGACGCCAGGGCGGCATCGCGGAGCTGGTGGCACTCGCCGATGGTCATCGCCGCCGTCACCTCGGAGAGCACGTGAACCCCGGCGTTGAGCGCTGCGATGGACTGCGGCGCGTGGAACCGCATCGGCGTCGCGATGACGACGATATCGACCCCCCAATCGAGCAGATCGTCATACGACGTGAACCGCCGGTCGATCTCGTGCGCGTCCCCGATTCGGTTCAGCGTCGTCTCGTTGACGTCGCACAGGGCGACGACCTCCGTCTGGCGGATCGTGCGGAACGCCCGGATGAACGACGAACCGCGCGGCGCACCGACGATCCCGACTCGCAGCGAAGCGCTCATAACGGCGTGACCTCCATCAGTCGCCGACCCGAATGGTCCGAGTAGGCGCGCCGAGCGTACCGCTCCAAGTATTCGCAGAGCGGCTCCAGGTGGTGTAGGTGGTTCAGCAGCGGCTCCGTGTAGCGGATGTCGCCGTGCTCCGCCCCGCCGAAGTAGTGCTGCGCCCCGATGGGGTTGCTCCAGTCGACGACGGTATACGCGGGACCGCGCGGCAGGTAGAAACGGGCGCTCACGGCGTCGCTCCGTGGATCAGAGCTCGCGAACCTTCACGTCGCGGTACCACACCTTGCCGCCGTGGTCCTGCAAGCCGATGTGACCTCGGCGCGGCAGGTCCTTCCAGGCGTAGTTGAACTTCGTCTTGGTTCCGTCGGGGTTCTGGTGCGGTGTGTCCCACAGGTCCGAGTTCATCGTGCAGATCTCTTCGCCGTTCATCGAGACGCTGATGTGGGGACCTTCGCACTTGAGGACGACGTCGTTCCACTCGCCAGCGGGCTTCATCGTCTGCTTGCTCGGCGGGACAAGCTCGTAGATGGCTCCGCAGTCGTGGACGCCCGTCCGGTCGGGTCCGAACGTGTCGAGAACCTGAATCTCATACCCCGTGTTCACCGGATCGGAGAGGTCGGACCAGCGGAAGAAGATGCCGCTGTTGCACTGAGACGCGATGCGGAAGGAGATGCGGAGCTCGAAGTCCTCGAACGTGTCCTGCGTGTAGAGGTAGCCGCCTCGGTTGACCGTGCACGCGATGGCGTCGCCGTCCACCGTCCAGCCTTCGAGGCTGCCGGTCGCATCCCAGCCGTCGAGCGACTTGCCGTCGAACAGCAGCCGCCATCCGTCGCGCTGCTCCGCCGCCGTGAGCGAGTTCATCGGAATCTCCTTCGGTACGCTCAGGTCATCGCCGGTACGTGCGTTCTCAGGAACCGGACGCTCCGATCCGCAATGGTCTTGGGATCGGGCTTGAAGTCGAAGACCTCGACGGACAGATAGCCGCCGTAGTCGATCTCGCGCAAGGCGGCGACAATCGGCGCGTAATCTACGCCGCCGGAGCCGGGCGCGTAGCCGTTGTCGTCGTTGGCGTGGATGTGCCGCACGCGCGACGCGTGTTTCCGAATCTCGCCGGGGATGTCCAGGTTCTCACGCGACGAGCTATACACATCGACGATCATCTGGAAGTTGGGGTGGTTTACCGCCTCGATGAGACCGGCGGCTTCCGACGGGTTCGTGATGAAGTTCGTCGATTGCCGCGTCAACGGTTCCAGACAGAGCATCACATCCATTTCGCCAGCGAGCTCCGAGCACTCCCGGAAGGTCGCCCGCGCGTACTCGAACGCCTGCTCGCGCGTCACGCCCTCGACGACGTTCCGCTGCTGCGGCGAGCCGATCACCATGAGCTCCCCGCCGAGGTCGGCGCAGAGTCGTGTCAGTTCCATGAGATGATCGCGCGTCCGGGTGCGGAGCGCGGCGTCGGGACCGTTCAGGGAGAGCCCCTTCGGCGATACGAAGAGCCAGTGGAGCCCCACGATGGCGACGCCGATGTCTTCGGCTTCCCGGCGAATTGCTTCGCGGCGGGCTCCATCGATGTCGAATGCGCTCTCGGCGAGCGTGAAGGGAGCCAGCTCGACACCGTCGTATCCGGCATTGGCGGCATAAGCGAACACATCGCGCGTCGTCCAGCCTTCAAAGAGCTCGTTGCAGATCGCCAGTTTCACGTCTGCCCTCCAACGGTGCGTCGGATCGGGTCGAATCTACCAACGCGCACCGCCGCCTGTCAACCGCGCCTTGAGCGCCTCTCTGCGCGGATGCTAGAATCGCGCGGATTCACCGCGGCTGGTGATGAGAGGACACCTCGTGAAAAGAACCACTCCCACCTGTCAGATCGCTCTGCTGGTATCCCTCTTCCTGATCGCGGGCGTCGGTTGCCGGGGCAAGACCGACAAGCCCAAGAGCGCCCCGGCGCAAGTGCTCGTGTTCGGTCGAGGCGCCGATTCGGTGGGACTCGACGCGGCACATGAGGAAGACGGCGAGTCGTTCAAGGTCGCCGAGCTCATCTTCGATACGCTCGTGCAGTATCAGCAAGCATCGACGGACATCGAGCCGGGGCTGGCAACGGAATGGGAGTCCTCGCCGGACGGACTCGTCTGGACGTTCCACCTGCGCGAGGGCGTCCTCTTCCACGATGGCACTCCCGTCGACGCCGAGGCGGTCGTCTTCTCGTTCGAGCGCCAGTACGATCCCGCGCATCCGTACCACAACGTCGGCGGGCCCTACCTGTACTGGACGGCTCTCGGACTCGACGAGATCATCGGGAAGGTGTCCGCTCTCGATTCGAAGACCGTCGAGGTTCGACTCAATCGCGCCTACGCACCGCTGCTGAGCGCCCTCGCCGTTCCCGCGTTCTCGGTCGTCAGTCCAACGGCGTTGCGTCAGTGGGGAGCCGACTTCAAGTCGCATCCGGTCGGATCGGGTCCCTTCAAGTTCGTCGAGTGGCGGCGCGACGACCGGCTCGTGCTGGAACGCAACGACGACTACTGGGGCGGCAAGTCGGCGCTCGACCAGATCGTCTTCCGCTCCATTCCCGACAACGCGGCGCGGCTCATCGAGATCGAGCAAGGAACCATCCACGTCCTCGAATACCCCGACCCGGAGAACCTGGAAGCCATCCGCTCGAACCCCGACCTCGTTCTGATGGAACAGCCCGGCATGACGGTCGGCTACATCGCCCTGAACAACGACCACGCCCCGTTCAACGACCCGCGCGTGCGCCGGGCGATCAACCACGCCGTCAACAAGACCGCCATCGTCGAGAAGCTCTTCAGCGGGCTGGCGGTTCCCGCCAAGAATCCGTTCCCGCCGACCGTCTGGGGCTACAACGACTCGATCCAGGGCTACGAGTACTCGCCGGAAAAGGCGCGCGCGCTGCTCAAAGAGGCGCTGCCGAAGGGCATGGATCGCGAGCTGACGTTCTACGCGCTGTCGGCTCCACGCCCGTATTTCCTGAACCCGTCGCAGGTGGCGCTCGCGGTTCAGTCCGATCTCCAGGCGGTCGGCATCCGCACGCGCATCGAGACGTACGAGTGGGGAACGCACCTGGAGAAGGTGAAGAACGGCGACCACGACCTGGCGATGCTCGGATGGATCGCCGACTACGCCGACCCCGACAACTTCCTCTACTTCAACCTCGACAAGTCGAACGCGAAGCCCCCGGCTGGCAACATCGCGTTCTACCGCAACGACCGCGTCCACGAGCTCCTGGTTAACGCCCAGATCGAGTCGAACCACGAACGGCGCGTCGCGCTCTACGGCGAGGTCCAGCAGATCGTCCACGACGACGCCCCTTGGCTCCCGATCGCGCACGCGCAGAACGTTGTCGTCACGCGACGCAACGTGAGCGGGCTCGTCCTGAACCCGACGTCATGGCGTCATCTGTGGCGCGTGAGCCTGGCTCCCTGACGCTGCCGTGACGGACGACGCTTCACAAGTTGGCGATCTGCCCTTCCGCGAGGCACAGTTAAGGGTGGCTGGCATCGGTGCACTCGCGGCAAGGGAGGTGACGCGTTGACGGCACTAGGAGCAACCAAGACGGGGTCGTTGGAGGACCGCGCGCGGCGCACACCGCCCGGGCAGGTTCTCACCGAGAGGTTTCCCATCCTGACGTACGGACCCACGCCCCGGTTCGATCCCTCGCAGTGGGACTTCCGCATCTGGGGTCTGGTCCAAGAGCCCGTGCGATGGGCCTATGACGAGTTCCACGCCCTGCCCCAGGTGGCGATCACGGCGGACTTCCACTGCGTCACGACATGGAGCCGGCTCGACAACACCTGGGAAGGCGTCCACATCCGCGAAGTGCTCCGGCACGTCGTCATCAAGCCCGAAGCGACCGCCGCGATGGTCCACTGCGACGGCGGCTACACGACGAACCTCACCCTCGACATGCTCATCGATGACGACGTGCTCCTCGCGTATCGGCACGATGGCGAGAACCTGACGCCAGAGCACGGATACCCGCTGCGGCTCGTGGTTCCCAAGCGCTACGCGTGGAAGAGCGCCAAGTGGGCGCGCAGCATCGAGTTCATCGCCAAGAACCGCCCCGGCTTCTGGGAGCGCCACGGATACCACATGGACGGCGATCCGTGGACCGAGGAACGCTACGGCTAGCGAACCAGATGGAGAACAGCTCAGTGCGACACAAGGCGTGCCAGCTCTCCGAACTCCCTGCTGGCCAGTGCCGCGTCATCAACCACGAACGCACCTACATCACCGTCATGCGCCACGGCGAGGAAGTCTACGCGATCAACGATACGTGCCCGCACCTCGGCGGCTCGCTTGGGGCAGGTTGGATGACGGATGAAGGCACCATCGTCTGCCCCTGGCATGGGTGGGAGTTCCGCATGTCCGACGGCGAGGGCGTCTGGCCCGCCGGCATTCAGGTCGAGACGTACCCGGTGCAGATCGAGGGAGACGATATCTACGTCACCCTTGATGAAGCTACCGAATCATCCACGGAGGCCTAGTCGATCCGCGCGCATCGCGGTATGATCGTGCTATAGTCAGTGTGAGACACTCCGGCGGAGCCTACACTCCGTTTATGCGCTCGTCCGACGTGAGACGTGCCGCAAGGCATGACACGGACGTCTCCGAGGACGGGGTGTGACGTTCGGCGGGCGCATCCATCCGGGCGACTCAGCGTGCCGGTGTTGCGAGGGCAAAGCACGCGCGTCGCGCCACCTCGAAGAAAGAGCGAGGGAACCGGTCGTGTATTTCGTCCCCATCCCGGAGAAGTACTATCGCATGTCCGAAGACCGGCTCTCCGAGCGATGCCGGCAAGTCAAGGCTGAGCTCGGCAAGCGTCTGGTCATTCTGGGACACCACTACCAGCGCGACGAGGTCGTCGCCCTGGCGGATTTCGAGGGCGACTCCTTCAAACTGTCGCAGCAGGCGGCGGCGAGACCAGAAGCCGATTACATCGTCTTCTGCGGCGTTCACTTCATGGCGGAGAGCGCTGACATCCTCAGCGCCGACCACCAGAAGGTCATCTTGCCCGACCTCAAAGCCGGTTGCCACATGGCGGACATGGCGGACCTCGAAGCCGTCGAGCAGTGCTGGGCGGACCTCCGCAGCGTCGTCGGTGATACGGTCGCCCCGATCACCTACATGAACTCCGCCGCCGACCTGAAGGCATTCGTCGGCGAGAACGGCGGAGCCGTCTGCACGTCGTCGAACGCGGGAGCCGTCATGGAGTGGGCGTTCGCGCAGAAGCAGCGCCTGCTCTTCTTCCCGGACGAGCACCTGGGCAGGAACGTCGGAGCGGCGCGAGGCATCCCGCTCGACCGCATGCTCGTGTGGGACCCGGAGCTACCGCTGGGCGGGAACACGAAGGAGATGATCCGAAACGCGGACATCCTCCTGTGGCGCGGCAACTGCCCGGTTCACCAGTTGTTCACGACAAAGCACGTCGTCCGGCTCCGTGAGGTGTTCCCGGACATCACGGTGCTCGTTCATCCCGAAGTCGCCTACGAAGTCGCGCAGCTCGCCGACCTGTCCGGCTCGACGGAGTACATCAAGCGCACCATCGAGTCGGCTCCTACGGGCAGCAAGTGGGCGATCGGCACGGAGCTCCACCTCGTGAACCGACTCGCGAAGCAGCATCCTGACAAGTTCATCGTCTCGCTCGATCCGAACCAGTGCCTCTGCACGACGATGAACCGGATCGACCTGCAGCACCTCTGCTGGGTTCTCGATAACCTCGCCGAGGGGCGGGTGGTCAACCAGATCTCCGTCGATCGTGACATCGCCAAATGGGCCGCGGTCGCCCTCGACCGGATGCTCCAGATCGTCTAGAACCCCATCCCTCCCCTAGGGCTGTTCGGCTCTCGGTGGGATGGGAGTTGGGTCTCTGATCCTGTTGACTCATCCGAGAGGAGACTGGAATCATGCAGACCAGGGTGCTCTCCTGCGCGGTGTTCCCCGCAACTGGACGATCCACGCCACCCACAGGGCAAGCGGGCGTTCCTGACCCCTCTCTGACTTCCTCCGAATGCTATGAGCCAGGCGACTCCTGCCTGCCGTTCACTGGGCGGAGAGAAGCAGCGCCGCTCCGCCGCCGAATGGCGCGACGAACTCGCGTCTGCCGGGCGCGACGGGTTCTACTGTAGTCGACTCGCCCCTGACGGGGTGAATCCATTCCGCCGTGAGGGCGCCTCTGGCGTCGGACAGGTCGAGGATCAAGTTCGCGCCGTCTTCGGCATAGGCGATGTAGGTGCTGCCGTCGTCCGCGAGACAGTATCCGCTAGAGGCGAGGTCGGCGCGCGGAACCATCCGACCGAGCTCCACGCGCTCCGCGACGCGGCGCGCGACGCCCATCGCCTGGCGGATGGGAACCCACTCCGGATCGCCCGGCGTGCCGAGAACGGAGCCGTCGTAGGGGTCCATGAATAACGGGTTGTGTCCCCGCAGGAAGCTCCGCCACACCCACGGCACGTGTCCA
>VGLH01000099.1 GCA_016866785.1 Candidatus Poribacteria bacterium | reverse complement strand
ACGTCGTCCGGCTCACGGCGACGAGCCATACGGGAGGAAAGGCAGTGAGGTACCTGAAGTGGGCGGTCGTCCGGTGATGGCAGACCTCGCGGCGGCTAGCTTGTCCTCGCCATGAAGCGGCGCAACAGGGACACCGATCGTTTCGGTCGGTGACGACAAGAGGAGATTGCCGCTACGGTCCCGGCAGCGACCAGCGCCCCGATCACCACGCCAACAGCTAACCCGACCAGCGCGACACGTGCGGTTCGCACCATGGTACCTCGCTAGGCGACGTCCGCGAAGCCGCCGACACTGGATTTCGACCCGGACTTAGCGACCCACACCTGCAGCCGTCTCGTTGCCGCATCGTAGCTCGACCGGCACTTGCCTTGAGCGTCTGGAAGCTGAATCTGGGTCAGGAAGCTCGCCGGGAACCCTGGGTCGCGTCCGGCGACTTCGGCAAATCGCGGATCATCGAGCTCCGCTGATATGTTGACCACACCGGGCTCGAGCCAGGCTCGCAGAGCGTAGTCGGGCAGTTCGTCCGGCAGCTTGTGCAGAGCCTTGCGTTTGGTCTGGGGGGTCCTTCGAGGCAACTCAAGGGTGATCTGATAACCGCCGTCGAGAGCGCGGACGTGGTGAACCAAGCCGTAGCGTCTGCGCTTTTCGAGCTCGTCGGCGAAGTGGACTTCTCCCCCAGGCACTGCCTTCACAGGGGGCTCGACGTGCGCCGCGTGCCGACCCGCAGCGGGCTTGACCATCGCCTCGACGATGGGCCATACCACCCATGACGTGAGCCAGCCATACACCGGCGCGAGGTACTGACGGTGCTTCACAGCCTCTCGACCGATGGTGGCAGACCAGATGCGCACCGTGCCTTCGACGATGCCGTAGAGGACCGCGCCGAACAGGAACATGTCCACGGACGGATCGAATGTCCACCCCTCGCCGATTGCGGCGGAGGCGATCATCCGAGCGCCGACGATGTAGAGCAGCAGGTTCAGCGCTGCGTTGGACCACGTCGCCACCGACGCGCTGAACACGGATGGGCTCGCGTATCCCTCCAAGTAGTACTTGTCTCGCGCGCGTAGCGCTCCCAGGACGGGCTGCAGGAGGCGCAGCAGCGCCGCGCCGATCCCGACGACGGATAGCTCTGGACGCTCGAGCGGAGGCTCGGCAGGTTCGGGCGCCAGCGGCGCCACGCGTCGGTAGTCGGTCGGCACGATCTTGGCTCGTCGCGCCACGGCGTGCGGTACGGCGTCGTCGATGCGAGGCTGGGGAGCCGGAGCGGCGGATGCTTCCGTCGCCGCCCTTGGCGCTGCCTGCCTTCTGGACGACGTCAGCTCTGAGAGCGCCGCGTCGACGTCCATCGTACCCGCGCCGACAGCTTCGATGACTTCCGCGACACGTGCCGTCGACAAGCCCTCTGCAGCCATCGCTGCCTGGGGTCGCGCATCCTCCGACGGCACTGGCGCTGCGGCAGGTTCTGCTGTAGGAGTCGTCGCATGGCGCTCAAACGCGACTCGGTTCGCTTCGATATAGGACTTCCACTGGTCGGGCACGCCGTCCGCCGTGAAGATCGCCTGCACCGGGCATTCGGGAAGGCAGGCGCCGCAGTCGATGCACTCGCCGGGGTGGATGTAGAGTTGTCGCTCACCCTCGAAGTCATAAATGCAATCGACGGGGCAGACCTTGACACAGGCGGTGTCTTTGACGTCCACGCACGGTTCGGCGATGACGTACGCCATTCCGCTCAGGCCTCCTCGGTGTCGGTCACACCGGACAGTTCCACAAGGACAGGAGCTCTCCGCAGGAACTCGATGTCGCGAAGAGGATCGTAGAGACGTGCATCGACGAAGATCGCTCTGCCGCCGGTCGGAACGCCCGCCTGCTTCATCGGCGTCAGGCGGTGGTAACCCTCAGATCGACACGCGACGTAGCCCGTGACGTAGTCGGGGTCATCCGACCAGCAGAGCTCGGCGCGGACACTAGGCAGTGCGGCGATCTTGGATGCCAGTGTGAGGGCTTCCCTCATTCTCGGGCGAGGCAGTTGGTCGCCGTGCTCAGCGGAGAACGCCCGACACGATGCCTCGGTCATGTCCACGAACGACACTCGGACGCCGCGTTCGGGGTCGTCCTCAAGCCTCGCGCCAGATGCCGCGTCGATGATCATCGCGCCTCTCATGCTGCGTCCCATCGGGCTCACGCCGTGCTCAATCGACGCAATCGCCACGCGAGACGCGACATCGGAGACGCCCCAACTGCGAAGCAACGACTGAGCCCTGGTTCGGCTGTCTGGAACCGTGGTCGCCGGTTCGGTGACGATTTCCAACGCGGTCACGGTCAGGATGTCGTCTGCCGGGACAAGGTCGCACGTCAGAACGACCGAAGCGGCTCGCCCGCCGGTCGACGAGATGCCTCGCTGCAACAGCTCTGCTGCGCGCACATGCGCAGAAACCAGAGGGACGAGGCGCTCGCCGCCGCTCAGGTGCGCTCCCGACGCGCTCGTGCGCATGCGAACGGAACACCAAATGTCGTCAGAGCGCTCGCTCATGCCGTGCTGATGGTATCACTTCGGCTCACAGCGCAACAAGGGCACGGTCCGACGCCACGTCGGCGGCTCGTTGACTTCGTGACAGGCGGTCAGATATGATTGGCGGTGGACTCAGGGAACTCGGATCCGCAGCGGGTCCCGTCAGGTCAGGTGAGATGATCCCTACCAAGAACGCGAGTCAGATCGACAAGATGCGGGAGAGCGGCCGCGTTGCGTCGCAGGCGTTGTGCTCCCTGGCTGAGCTCATCCGGGTCGGCACGACCACGGCAGAGCTCGACGCGCACGCGCGCGAGATCATCCTCGAAGCCGGAGCCCAACCGGCGTTCCTCGGCTATCACGGCTATCCAGCGACGATCTGCGCATCCGTCAACGACGAGGTCGTTCACGGCATCCCGTCCGACCGGCGGCTGAACGATGGCGATATCGTCAGCGTCGATGTCGGCGTTCTGCTCGACGGATACTACGGAGACAGCGCACGGACGTTCGCCGTCGGCTCCGTCAGCCCCGTGGCTGCCCGGCTGATTGAGACGACACGGGATGCTCTCTTCCAAGGCATCAACGCATTGCGCCCGAACATGCGTCTGGGCGAGCTCTCCGCAACGATCCAGGAGTCCGTAGAGGCACAGGGGTTCTCGGTGGTTCGGCAGTTCTTCAGACACGGGATCGGGTCCCGTCTCCACGAGGACCCGCAGGTTCCCAACTTCGGCAGACGCAGCGACGGGCCCGTCCTGAAGCCCGGCACCGTTCTCGCTATCGAGCCGATGGTGAACGTCGGCACACATCGCGTGAAGACACTCGATGACGGATGGACGGTCGTCACCGAGGACGGACAGCCGTCCGCGCACTTCGAGCATACGGTTGCGATACTCTCCGACGGCATCGAGATCCTGACCGAGTGGAAGACGTAGAACCGGTGGGGCCCGCGGCATGACCGACAGGTCCGTTCCCATCCGCGATATGCGCCTGGACGCGATCCGAGCAAAGGTGCTCGAAGGCACTCGACTGTCGTTCGACGACGGAATGCTCCTCTACGAGACCGATGACCTTGCTGGCGTCGGGGCTCTCGCCAACGTCGTGCGCGAACGCAAGAACGGCAACCGCGCCTACTGGGTGCGCAACCAGCACATCAACTACACGAACGTCTGCAACAAGTTCTGCAAGTTCTGTTCGTTCTACGCCAAGCCCAACGGACCTCAAGCGTACACGATGGACATGGACACCGTGCGCGCGCGAGTTCTCGACCACATCGACCACCCGATCACTGAGATCCACATCGTCGGCGGCATTCATCCGAGACTCCCGTTCGACTACTACCTCGACCTGCTGCGAACGGTTCGGGAAGCTCGACCAGCGGTGCACATCAAGGCATTCACGATGATCGAGCTCCAGCAGATACAGATCGTGGCTGGCAAGCCGATGAAGGACGTGCTGGTGGAGCTCGTCGAGGCAGGGCTCGGGTCCATTCCGGGTGGCGGCGTCGAGGTTCTCAGCGACCGGCTGCACGCGGAGCTCTTCGACCGGAAGCTCGACGGCGTCGAGTGGTTGGAGACCGCAAGAACGGCTCACGAGCTCGGCATTCGCTCGAACGCGACGATGCTGTATGGGCATGTCGAACGCCCCGAGGAACGAGTCGAACACATGGTTCGGCTCCGTGAGCTACAGGATGACACGGGAGGGTTCCTCACGTTCATCCCCCTGTCGTTCCATCCGGAGAACACGGAACTGGCGCACTTGCCGTCCCCAACCGGGTTCGACGATCTGAGGAACATCGCCGTCGGCAGACTGATGCTCGACAACTTCGACCACGTGAAGTCGTTCTGGATCATGAACACGCCTGCGGTGACCCAGGTGGCGCTCTGGTACGGAGCCGACGATGTGGACGGCACGATCCACGAGTACGAGATCACGCTCGACCCCGAGAGCGGCAAGAAGCAGGTGCTGTCGCGCGGTCAGCTTCTCGACATGATTCGAGAGGCAGGGCGCGATCCCGTCGAGCGCGACACGCTATACAACATCGTCGCCGAGGATTGACGAAGGGAGCCCGGAGTGCGGTTGGACGTGGTTGCCGACAAGGTCTACGCCGGCGAGCGCCTGACGTTCGACGACGCGATGGCTCTCAGCGCCTCGAACGACCTTCCCCGGCTGGCGCACCTCGCCCAGCATGTCCGCTTTCGGCTCCATCCAGAACGTGTCGTCACGTTCATCGCCTCGCGGAACATCAACTACACAAACGCCTGCTGGGTCCAGTGTAAGTTCTGCGCGTTCTACCGGCTCCCACGGGATGAGCAGGCGTACACACTATCGAACCAGGAGATCCTTGCGAAGGTCGAAGAGCTCGTCGCTTGCGGCGGGTACGACATACTCATCCAGGGCGGGCTGAACCCCAAGCTTCGTATCGACTACTTCGAATCGCTGTTCCGCGAGATCAAGGCGAGGTTCCCCACCGTCCACATCCACGGGCTCTCGGTCGCCGAGGTTCTCTACGTCGCCAAGATTTCGAAGCTCTCCGAGAGGGAGACGCTGATCCGCCTTCGCGCTGCCGGGATGGCGACGATCCCCGGCGCTGGCGGCGAAATCCTCGTCGACGAAGTGCGAGAGGCAATCGCGCCCTACAAGGACCGCACCGACGAGTGGCTGGGACTCATGCGCACCGCCCACGAACTCGGCATGCGCTCGACGGCGACCATGATGTACGGCTCGGTGGAGACCCAGGAGCATCGGATCGAGCACCTGATTCGCGTGCGTGAGCTCCAGGATGAGACCGGCGGCTTCACGGCGTTCGCTGCATGGAGCTTCCAGCCGGATGGCACGGCGCTCCAGCCCAAGCGTCGCTCGACCGGCTACGAGCATCTGCGCATGATGGCGATCACCCGTCTCATGCTCGACAACGTGCCGAACCTGCAGGCTTCGTGGGTGACGCAGGGACCGAAGATCGCTCAGATATCGCTGGACTACGGCGTGAACGATTTCGGCCAGACGATGATGGAGGAGAACGTCGTCAGCGCCGCCGGTACCGCGTTCTCCCTGACGCCCGGCGAGATGAGCCGGCTCATCCGCTCGGCGGGCTATGTGCCGAAGCTGCGGAACACCTACTACGACATCGTCGGTGACCCGGATTCCCTCCAGCCCTCGCGTCCGGTCGAACCGGGTCGAGGTGTGTCGGACAGCACGACATGGGACGCCGACATGCGTCGCCGGCTCAACGCCAGTCAGAGCGACTCGAACGCGCAACAGGAGGCGTGACGACGGATGTCGGACCGGTCGTTGATGCATCGCCTGCGTACTGACGCCGACCTGCTGCGCGACGAAGCCGTGCGGATGCGTCGCGACTTCCATGCCCACCCGGAGCTTGGATTCGAAGAGCACCGAACCAGTCAGGTCGTGGCGCGGTACTTGGAGGCGTTGGGGCTCGAGGTCGAACGCAACGTGGGCAAGACGGGCGTCGTCGGACTGTTGCGCGGGTCTCGTCCCGGCAGAACGGTGCTCGTCCGAGCCGACATGGACGCGCTTCCGATCACCGAGGAGACCAGGGCTCCGTACACGTCCACGAACCCGGGTGTCATGCACGCCTGCGGCCATGACGGTCACACGACGATCGGCTTGATGACGGCGCGTGTGCTCGCGGGGGTACGGGACAGTCTCGCCGGCACGGTGAAGTTCGCGTTCCAGCCCGCCGAGGAGATTCTTGGCGGGGCGAAGGCGATGATCGCCGACGGCGTACTGACCAAACCCGAAGTCGATGCGGCTTTCGGTCTCCACCTGTGGAGCGGGTCGCCGACTGGGTCCGTCGCCACCAAGGCGGGTCCGATCATGGCGGCGGCAGACACGCTCTCCGCGACCGTCAGCGGTAAGGGCGGGCACGCTGCGATGCCGCACTACGCGACCGACACGGTGGTCGCTGCCTCCCAGTTCGTCACCGCAGTCCAGTCCATCGTCAGCCGCAGCATCAACCCGATGGATGCTGCAGCTATCAGCTTCTGTATGATCCACGGCGGGACGGCGGTCAACGTGCTGCCGGAGACGGTCGCTCTCCAAGGGACGATGCGGACGTTTCGGGAACCAGTGCGGGCGCTCCTCAAGCAACGCCTCCATGAGGTAGCCCAAGGCGTCGCCTCCACGACGCGAACCTCGATCGAGGTCGCGTTCGATCCCGTCTGCGACCCGACGGAAAACGACGAGGACATCGCAGCGATTGTAACCGAGACGGCGACGGAGCTCTTCGGAGAGTCGCAGATTCTGACGACCGACGGAGTGATGGGCTCCGAGGACATATCGTTCTTCCTGCGCGAAGTCCCGGGCTGCTACTTCTTCATCGGCGCGGGAGACCCGAACAACCCGTACCACCCCCACCACAATCCTCGGTTCGACTTCAACGAGGATGTCCTGACCCTCGGAACCGCCCTTATGGCGTCTGCCGTGGCGCGCTACCTGAACGAGGGCGGATCGAGCCGCAGGCGCTAGTCGATCACGGACAGGTGCGACATGGGACAGCCGCTCGCGATCGTCCTCCTACAACTGACGATGGGAGGATTCGCCTCGCTGGCAGCCGTGCCCTCACGCTTCGTCGGCGACTGGTTCCATCGGCTCACGGGTCTGCTGTACATCGGCGTCTATTCCGGCGCCACGGCACTTGCATGGAACGCGCTCGGACCGGACGTCGGGCTGTCTGCCTGGTCGCTCGCGCTCGGGGCGCTGATGTTGGCTTATGTCGGCTGCTCGTGGTTCGGCGCGCAGGTGTTTGCCAGATGGGTCGCGGTTGTCACGATCCCGGTCGGGCTCGCGCTGTCGTGGAACCTCGCAGCGATCTTGGGAAGGCAGTACGGCGTGGCAGGCGTACGCCTTGCGATCCTCGCCGTGCACAGCGCACTCAGCGCTGCGGCGCTCGGGCTCGCCATGACGTCCATGCTGTTCGGTCACTGGTACCTGTCAGCTCCGGGCTTGTCAACGGAACCGCTGCGTCGACTGTGCTACGCGATGGCGGGAGCCGTCGTCGGGGCTTCCGTTCTGGTCGTGTTGGCGGTACGCTTGTCGTGGTCGACGCTGGTATCATTCGGGATGGACACACTGGATAGCTTCGGCGGCGTGTTCCTGTGGGCGCGACTTCTCATCGGTGTCTGCGCGGTGGGAGTCGCCGTAGGATTCGTCGTGTTCTGCATTCGCGAAGGATCGACACAGGCGGCGACGGGCTTTCTCTACCTCGTCGTCGTCTTCATGCTGATGGGCGAGCTGCTGGGTCGGTTCCTGCTAGGGCAGACGCGATTGACGATGTAGCCTGGCTGCGCCGGAGCTGCCGATCCCGCAGAAGGTGGGCACTGGAAAGGCTCTGAATGAAGATCCTCTTCGATCAGCTCAGCATCCGCACGACAGAGCGACTGCAGCTGCTCGACATCACCGGCAAAGTGATCGAAGCCCTCAAGAAGGCGAATATCCGCGACGGATTCATCAACCTGTCGTCGCTGCACACGACGACGAGCATCCTTCTCAACGAGTTCCAGAGCGCCTTGCTGGAAGACATTCGGGGGATGTTGGGCCGTCTGGTCGACGACAACGATTGGTACCGTCACAACTCGGCGGAGTTCTCCGATTGCGAGCGACGCAACGCTGTGTCACACCTGCGCGGCCTGATTCTGGGAACCGGCACGCTGTGCCTGCAGGTGGCGAAGGGCAAGCTGGTGCTGGGTCAATTTCAGAGCGTCATCTTCGCCGAGTTGGATGGACCTCGCGAGCGAGGGTTGCAGATTCAGTTGGTCGGAGAGTGATGCGGGGAGTCGCGCGCCGTTCGATCCATCCGCGCGCGCTGGGTGGATGTTCCGCATCGCGTAGGTCATCCGGCGCAGGTGGTTCGGGCATCGCCCTACGGATGAAGTAGACGATCCAGCCGAGAACCAGAAGCGCCACCCAGATGGCGACGAGAATGGCGAACCATCTCCGCACGGCGGTCTATCCTCTCGCTCCGGCTCTGCGGATGGCTTCGGCAAGGCCCGCGTAGTCCGTCACACCTGCCTCCATGGCACCCGGGTCGGCGCTAGTCCTCGGATCGTTGGGAACCGATACGGCGAAGGACCAGCCCGCGAGGTCCGTCGGATCTCGCTCTGGGATGGTGCATCGGACGACGGCGTCCACGTCGCCCGTCCATGGCGATCCCTCGGACCCGCGCACGGCGATGCGCCTGCCACCCCATTCAATGATGCCGCCCTGGGACGGATCAGGCGACCGTCCTCCTAGCAAGCCCAGCAGTCGGCGTACCACGAACTCGG
The DNA here is from genome assembly GCA_016866785.1 of Candidatus Poribacteria bacterium. Classification (NCBI taxonomy): domain Bacteria; phylum Candidatus Poribacteria; species Candidatus Poribacteria bacterium. Next base: position 6,386 of record VGLH01000099.1, on the reverse strand, counting down.
CGAATCGAGAGCGGACCGCTTCGTCGTCCAGGTCCGAAAACGCCCACTCCCAGAAATCGCCCAGCAGGATGCGGCCGAACCCGTCGATGTACGGGCTGCCCGAACGGTGCATCAACTGGTTCGGGTGACGACGGACAGGCGGTGAAGCGTCGACGGCCCGCCCCGAGTCGGTTCGCAGCGCCATCACTCCGACCAAAATCGGCTGTATTCGCGCGTGAAGGCGAGCGTTTGCAGATCCGTCATGCGGTCGAGGAACAACACGCCATGCAGGTGATCGATCTCATGCTGCGCGATGCGCCCGGCAAAGCCCTCGAGCGTCCACTCGCGCTCCTTCCCGACTCGGTCTCGTCCGCGCACACGAACCGACCGGTGTCGCGGAACGACGCCGCGAATGTCGGGGATGCTGAGGCATCCTTCCCAGCCGGTCTCCATTTCGTCGGAAGCCTCGATGATCTCCGGGTTCACGATGGTCATCAGCGGAACGGGCTCGACATCGCCGTACCCATCGGGGACCTCGATGAGGACGATCTGGAGAGGCGTGTGGACTTGGGGCGCGGCAAGCCCCACGCCGTCATACTCCCGGAGCGTGTCGATCATGTCATCGATGAGGCGCTGGGTTTCCAGCGCGCGGATCGCCTTCACCGGCACGGGGTCGGCAGGCTTCCGAAGTACCGGATTGCCCATGCGTGCCACGTTCAGGATCGCCATGTGTCAGCCTTGACGGATGCTTCCAGGGTAAGCGCGATTGCCGAGACGCGCCAGGAACCGTTCGGCTTCGATAGCGGCGGCGGCTCCGGCTCCGGCGGCGGTGATCGCCTGTCGGAACATGTGATCGTGGACATCGCCGCCAGCGAAGACTCCAGAAATGCTCGTCTGCTGATGGTCGTCGACGCGGATGTAACCGCCGTCGTCCATGTCGAGCACGCCCTCGAACAGGCTCGTGTTCGGCAGATGGCCTATGAAGATGAATACGCCGTCGGTTGAGAAGTCGCGTGTCGCGCCGTTCGTCACATCGCGAAGTCGGACAGACGTGACCCCCGATGCGCCATCGCCCAGAATCTCCTCGACGACGCTGTTCCAGACGAAGTGCATTCTGCTGTTGGCGAAAGCGCGTTCCTGAAGCGTCGGACTGGCTCGAAGCTGGTCGCGCCGGTGCACAACATGCACCTCCGAGGCGAAGCGTGTCAGGAACAGCCCCTCCTCGATGGCGGCATCCCCGCCTCCCACGACGACAACGCGCTTTTCTCGGAAGAAGAACCCGTCGCAGGTTGCGCAGTAGGAGACACCCTTGCCGACGAGCTCCTCGCCCGGAACGTCCAGATGTCGTGGCGACGAGCCGGTGCATATAACGACAGCCTTCGCGCGGATCTCGCCGCCCGTCTCGGTCGTCAAGACGAAGGGATGGTTGCCGAAGTCGACGCCCGTGACATAATCGTACCGAATCTCGGTACCGAACGACTCCGCCTGTTTCTGCATCGTCTGGATGAGCTCGCCCGCGCTGGAACCGCCGTACCCTGGGTAGTTCTCGATGTCCAACGTCAGCGACAACTGACCCCCGATCTCGCGTCCCGTCAGGAGCAGCGGCGATAGCTGCGCCCTGCCGGCGTACAGTCCGGCGGCGTAGCCTGCCGGTCCGGCGCCGATGATGACGATCTCGCGGAGTTCCATCGGGTCACCCACCCGCCAGCTTCTGCTCGACCGGCTTCGTCGAAGCGATGTGCGTCTGCATGCCGAGCTGCTTGGGTGAATAGCCGAGAGCGAGCGCGACGAGCTGCGGCACGTGGAGCACAGGCAGATCAATGTCGCCGGTGAGGCTGCCCTCGGACTGGAGCACGTCCTGTGCGTCCGGCTGCCGGGCGTCCAGGTTCAGGTGACAAAGCGGGCACGGCGTCACCATGGCGTCGGCGCCCTCGGACTTCGCTTCGGATAGGTGGTTTCCTGCCATGCGGAACGAGTTGCGCGGGTTCATCATCTGGATGGGGAACCCGCAGCACTTCGTCTTGCCGCCGTAGTGGACGGGCTCGCCGCCCAGCGCGCGCGTCAACTCGTCGAGCGATGTCGGGCGGTGGGGGTCATCGAAGCCGAGGATGTCCGACGGTCGAAGCAGGTAGCATCCGTAGAACGGGGCGACTTTCATGCCGTTGAGAGGCTTCCGTACGTGCTCCCTGAGCTTCGAGAGACCGTACTCCTGCTCATCCACGAGTACCCAGAGCAGGTGCTTGACCTCAACGGTCCCGTCGTACTGGTAGCCCGACTCGCCGATGATGGCGTTGAGCCGCTCGCGCTTGGCGGGGTTCGTCTGGACCTGGTGGTTCAGCTTGTTCAGGACGCCCTGACAGGTGCTGCACTGCGTCAGGAGCGTCAGACTCTTCTGCTCCGCCATCGCTAGCGTGCGCGCATTGAGCGCGTCCGTCATCTCCTTGTTGACGTCGTCGGTGATGCCGGCTCCGCAGCAGGCGGCAGCCTTGAGCTCGTCCAGCTCGATGCCCAGGTGCTTCGCGACGATCTCCGTGGACGTCTTGAGCTCTTTGCAGGCGCCCTTGGAGACACACCCCGGGAAGAACGCATACCTCTTACCGGGCATCCCTTTGATCGTGGTCTGCTCCGATGTGGCGGTCCCCATGGGGTCTCCTAGCCCTCCGTCTTCTTGATGATCGTACGAACCTCGCCCATGCCCGGAATCTCAGGATGGTGCTTTCCGGGGAGCAGGTGCAGCGGGTTGGGTCGGAACTTGCCCTTGAGTCCCATGCGGATACCCATCGGGAGCAGTTCGAGCGTCTCCTTGAGCGTCCCGACGGACTTGACAGGCAGCTTGGCTTCGTCGAGCCAACCAGACTCAGCGACGATGTCCACGAACGCGCGCGCGTGCCGAGAACCGTTATTGTCGTGCAAGCCTCGTTGGTGCGCGTCCTGGCGCAGTTCGATGATCCGTAGGAGCGGTTTCACGGGCTTGGGGCACGCCTCGACGCACGCGAAGCAGTGCGTACAGTCCCACATACCGCCATACTCGCTCAGTCGTTCTGCCCTGCCCTGGCGGTCCTCGTCACGCGTGTCGAAAACGAGCCGTTGGCCCCGCGCGAGTGCCGCCGGACCGACGAAGTTCCGATCGACTTCGTAGGAAGCGCACTCGGAGTAGCACGCGCCGCAGAGGATGCAGTTCGAGGCGTCGTCGATGTTGAGGAAGTCCTCCGGGCTCATCAGGTGTTCGCCGTGCTCTTCGGGCGTCTCGTTCTTGACGAAGGGTTCGACTCCCTCGATCTTCGCCCAAAAGTCCGTCATATCGACGACGAGGTCTTTGATGACCGGCATGTTGCCGATAGGTTCGAGCGTGATCATCCCATCCGCGTCGAGATGATTGCGGTACTGGGCGTTGCAGACGAGCTGTCCCCCGCCGTTGACCTTCATCGCACACGACCCGCAGATGGCGCTTCGACAGGACATGCGGTAGGTCAGCGTCCCGTCGAGGTGCCACTTGACGTGGTTTACGCAGTCGAGAATGGTCGCCGTCGGGCTGGGCGGCTCGAAGGTGAAGTCCTGGAAGTACGGCTCCGCATCAGATTCCGGGTCGAAGCGCCTGATACGGAGCGTGATCAGTTCCGGCATGGCTAGTACTTCCTCTCCTGCGGTTCATACTTGGTGATCTTCACCGGCTTGAACCGCAGTTCGGGCGTTCCATCTTCGGTTCGGTACGCCAGCGTGTGCTTCAGCCAGTTGACGTCGTCCCGCTTGGGGAAGTCCTTCCGTGCGTGCCCGCCACGGGACTCCTGGCGTGCCAGAGCCCCGCCGACGATGATCGAAGACGTCTCCAGCAAGTGATCCATCTCGATGGCTTCGAGCAGCTCCGTGTTGAAGCGCTTGCTCCGATCTTCGATGGCGGCGCGTTCGTAACGCGCGCGCAGTTCGGCGAGCTCTCCGACAAGCGATTCGAGGTCCTTCTCGGTGCGGAAGACGCCGCACTTGCGCATCATGACGTCCTTGAGCTCCGTCCGGATGTCCGCGAGCCGCTCCGGTCCATCCATTGCCCGCCTACGCTCGACGTATTCGACGGCTTCCTGTCTAGTTGATTCGAGCGCCGCCACGCCACCGCCACCGTCCGCGTGGGCTCCCGTGACGTATCGAGCGACGGCAGAACCCGTGCGCGTTCCGAACACGCAAGCCTCCAGCAGTGAGTTCGTACCGAGCCGATTCGCCCCGTGCACGGACACGCATGCGCACTCGCCAGCCGCGAAGAACCCTACCAGAGGCGTGTTCTGCTCGTCGTAGACGACTTGCCCCCAGTTGTCCGTCGGGATGCCGCCCATTGTGTAGTGCGCCGTCGGCTGGATGGGCATCGGGTCCGTCACCATATCGACGCCGAGGAAGTCGAGCGTCAACTGGTGCACCTGCGGCAGGCGCTCCATGATGCGTTCGCGTCCCAGATGGCGCAGGTCGAGGTAGACGGCTCCCTTGTCTTCTTCGCCGCCCCTGCCTTCGTCGATCTCCGTCTGTTCTGCCCTCGCGACGATGTCACGTGGCGCGAGCTCCATGCGCTCCTTGGCGTAGCGCTCCATGAACCGCTCGCCGGACCCGTTGGTCAGGTACGCGCCTTCGCCGCGCAGCGCCTCGGACGCCAGAATCCCGTGACGGTAGAGCCCCGTGGGGTGGAACTGCATGAACTCCATATCTTCTGCGGGAATCCCGGCGCGATACGCGGCGATGAGGCCATCGCCCGTGCTGGCGAAGGCGTTCGTCGTGATCTTGAACGCTCTGCCGCACCCCCCGGTCCCGAACATGACCGCCTTGGCGCGGATGACCTCGATCTCGCCAGTGTCGATGTTCATGACGACGACCCCGCGAGCCTGTCGGTCCTCGACGACGAGCGAGAGCAGGTACCACTCCGAGTAGACCGTGACTTTGTGCTTGACCACCTGCTCGAACAGGCCGTGCAGAACCGCGAAGCCAGTCCGGTCGGCGGAGAAGCATGCGCGCGGGTTCGTGTGACCTCCAAAGGCGCGCTGGGCGATCCTGCCGTCTGCCATGCGGCTGAAGACGACTCCCATATGCTCCAGGCGATAGATCATCTCCGGAGCGCTTTCGCATAGGATGGCAGCGGCGTCTTGGTCGGAGAGATAGTCGCCGCCCTTGACGGTGTCGAACCCATGAACCTCGGGGCTATCCTCGGCAGAGTTGCCCAGTGCCGCCGCGATCCCGCCCTGCGCGGCTCCCGAATGGGACCGCACGGGATGCACTTTCGAGATGAGCGCGACGTCCTTGACGCCGCTTCGCAGCGTCTCGAGGGCGCAGCTCATGCCTGCGAGGCCCGCCCCGACGACGACGACATCATGTACGATCATGGTCGGTTCTCTCTCAATGTGCCAATGTGCAGCAACGACGCAGCGCCGCGCGATAAGCCGTCATGTTCTCGACGATGGCGCTGGCGAACTTCGACGTGCTGACGCGCGTCACCTGTACGTGACAGTTATCCCGAGAGCAGGCCGCCGATCGAGATGTCCTCGTCCAACTGCTCCCAATGAATGCCTATGCCTCGCCCGATGAACCGCCAGTCGTCTCGCTGTTCTCGCGTCGCTTCCGCGAGTCGGCGAAACCACACGATTGGCACCGTGAGTTCTCGCCCGTCCACAAGTTGCACGTACATCCGCTCGTCATCGAATCGGACGTCGGACGCCCGAACGTCTTCAACACGTGGCACGGCAATGCTCATCCCACTTCTCCAGGAGCAACGGGCAGTTTCCCTGTATCAGGCGGCGAATCTCGCTGAGTTCTCGTGGGCCGAAGCCAACCGACTTCGCGACCTGTATCGGCGCTAGCCAGAATTTCGCGTTGCCATCGCCGCTTCGACATGAATATGTGCTGGTTCGTTTCGCTCGTTGCTGAAGACGTAGAACCGATACTTACCGATCCGCAGAAGAGTAGGCATACGAGAGTACCTTCGTAATAATATCAGCAGGACTTTCGCTATTCGCCTTATCGGAAATCCGCTTCGATCAGACAACCTAGTATTCATGCGGTTCTGTGTAGTCTGTCTCGTTGGGACACGTAATCCGACACGTTTTCGAGTCCAAAGCAAAAGCCCTGTACAACTGGGATACCCGAATATAAGTTAGTAGTGATAGTAACATCGTAGGCGTGTTCAGTCCATGTTCTCGACGATAGCGCTCGCGAACTCCGACGTGCTGACCCTCGTTGCGCCCTCCATGAGGCGCTCGAAGTCGTACGTCACGCGCTTCTGCTGGATGCTTGCCTCGACGCCCCGGACGATGAGCTCCGCCGCTTCCGTCCAACCGAGGTGCTCGAACATCATCACTCCGGAGAGAATGACGCTGCACGGGTTCACGCGGTCTTGATTCGCGTATTTGGGTGCGGTTCCGTGCGTGGCTTCGAAAATG